>JAGPGB010000104.1 GCA_018056215.1 Bacteroidales bacterium
ATTTTGTTAGCTGGATATATTATAAGTTCCGTGGAGTGGCGACGAAATATTTGACAAACTATATAATGTGGTTTGTAGTGAAGGGGAAGTATTTGGCAGAGATGGTTATAGAAGATACAGGGAGGATATTGAACTTGGCAGCGTCGGATAGGCGGGCATGGGAGCGGTATAGTGCTCTGATGTCATTAACATATTTATTTTATAACATTTAATTTTTTATTACATACCTCATACACCCCTTTTTTTAAAAGTCTTACACCATAAATGTTTAAATTATTTATTCATTAAACTTTTATTACAGTAAATGTAAATAAATATTCTTTATAGAAAAATTATTTATAATTATTTTGAGAATTTTAGGATAAATTTACCCTTCTTACCAATCCTAATATAGCTCATATGCACCCATATCTGGATTACTATTTATGATTCTTGGTCCACCTGATAAATCATAATTTATGCCCCATATGATGTCTGATTTGCCATTATCTATTCCTGGAGAAGTAGATTGTAGTCTAAAATCTTCTAATGATGTATTTCTAAATTTAGGATCAACATTTAATTTACAATTGACAAAAATAGAATCTCCTAGATTATATTTAGTTTTTAGTAAACTATTTTCTGCTGTCAAATAAAAATCATTAGAACCTGGGAATTTATCTATTAAAATTTCTTCTTCTTGATCTCCATAAACTATGCAATTACCTAGATAAATACTGATAGGCCTTACTTGGGTGTTACCATTCACATCCTTATAATAATTATTAAGAGCTAGCAAGGATGTTGTTCTAGTTGAAGAATTCCAAAAATTTGCAAAAGTGCAATTACGAAAGATATATTCACCACCTATAGAGAGCAATGCAGAATAGTATTTTGCGTTTGAAAATAGGCAATTAACAGCTTCTATTTTAGCTCCTTGAGCAAAAAGACTAGCAGCAGACATATTTCGGATTATTGTATTAGAAATTTTAAGAGTGGGATTATTATTAGCAACTGTATCTGCATGAATGCCCACATTCCCATTTTGTATTATTGCCCAATCTATTTCATTATCTTTACTAAGTGCTGATAACCAAATTCTATCCCACATGCCCGCTTGTTCTCTATAATAAGGATCTAATCTATCGCTAGTAATTAATACTCGATTATTAGGTTCTCCTTTAATTTTTAAACTGCCACCTTTATAAACCCATAGCATTGCATCATTATGCATATAAACTTTAGTGCCAGCAGGTATTACTAATGTGCAATCTTCATCTACTACAGCTACTCCATATATTACATGAGGCTTGTCATTATTCCATACGCCTGATACTATACTATATGCGGGTAAATATTGTGTAGCTGGATGATTAGGTGTATGAAAATATGCATTTTGACCTAATGCAGCCAATTTTATTTTTTGTGTTTTACCATTTACCAAAAATATTATACTGTCATCAATGATAAAAGGTGTATTCGCATCATTAGGATCTATAGTAGCATTAAGAAATAAAAATAAACTATCATGTGCCATTATTTCTATATCTTCTACTACTGGTCCTGGCTCTCCATCTATATTAAAACGAAACATAGAATTACTCCCATTTCCTAAAAAAACTTTTTCTATTAAAACAGGCAATGATGAATTATTATAAATATTTATCACCCTTGTTATAGTCGTAACTGTAGTAAAACTTGTATCAATAAATATACTATCTGTAGAAAATTTTAATGTACTACTAGTATCAAATTCCTCTTTGGGATGACATGATGTTATAATTATTAAAAAATTGATTAGTAGGACAATATGTAAAAATGGTTTTGCATTCATTGATTTTAATAAATCTAATTATTTTACAAATTTAATGTATTAATATAAACTGTAAATTTTAAAATTTATTACTATAAAATTTATGTAAATGATATTTTTTAATAATATCCTTGATACAGCTTTGTGGCAAAGCACCTAATAATAATTGATTAATCAATTATTAAATTATTATGCAAAATTTATTAATTTTTAAACTTAATTTTTAAAAATTATTTTTCATTTTATGAGATAAAATGCGTTTTGGTCTTAATATTCAGTTATAATATTTTTATTTTTACTCAAATGTTTTAGTATCAATAGGGTATAAATTATTTTTGTTTTTATCAAAGTAATATTCTTTAATGCCAACATTATATTTATGTAATAAATTTCTGGAGCTATCTAAAAAAATTTTCATTGCATTTTGATAAGAAGAATTTGAATCTAATTTATTGAATTCCCAAGATGGTAAACTGATGTAAACATATTTATCATCAACAATTTTTTTCCATGTCCACGATAAAAGATAACCAGCTCGGTTGATGTGTATTTTGTTTTGATTTTTAGTAAATTCTAAATAAGCTATAGCACCGCCGTCGGTATTAATATCTCTCTGATTAGAAATAAAATTACCTAAAGAATAATAAACTACAGATTCTACATTATTAGAACTATCTAATACGTTTTTAATCATTGGCTGGATAACATGCGGATGCGAACCTATCAGATAATTAGCTCCATTCCTAAAACAAAAATTAGCAACCTCTGTCTGTGAAGTATTAGGTAATCTGTGATATTCCTCGCCCCAGTGAAAAAAGATTATTATTCCATCAGGATTGTATGATTTAGCTAGCAAAATATCATCTCTTATTTCATTTGTATCGATAATATTAATTAATACACTAGATTTAGATATACCTAGATTAGTACCATAGGTGTAATTTAGCAAAGCTAATCTAATATTACCTTTTTGAATTATTAATGGGTTATTTTTTTTAAAATCTTCAAAATTTTTAAATGTGCCTGTATGATTGATATATAAGCTATCTAACACTTTAATTGTTCGCACTACTCCACTAACTCCTTTATCAAAACTATGATTATTAGCAGTAACTAAAATATCTATTGATGCGTCTTTCAGAGCTTTAGCGAAATCATCTGGTGCACTAAAAGCTGGGTAACCAGTATATGGTGCCCCATTAAATGTGGTTTCTAAATTACCTATCACAAAATCTGCATAATTAAATAATGGTAATAAATATTGAAAATTATCAGAATAATCATAAAATTCTCCATTCCATGCAGAAGTAATTTGTGGTCCATGTTGCATTATATCTCCGATAAATATTAATTTTAGTGTATCTTTATATTGAGCATATGATGATACAAAATTCAAAAATAATATTAAAAAAAACAAAAATTTTCTCATTACTATTTCAGTTAATTTATTCCACTTTTAAATTAAATTCTTTTTTTAAAATTTTTTCAAAATTTAAAGGTAAAAAATGAATATCATTCCAGGATTCTTCAATTGTTTTTAATGATGGTGCAGGTAATGGAGTTAAATTTGCAAATAATGGTTTTTTAGAGTAATATTCATCAGTAGTTAATTGATTAACTACTGCTCTTACCTCATCTACTGTGCCAATGCATTCAAATGGTTTTGTCATTTTTAATCCTAATAATTCTTCTAAGGTATTTTTTAATTCTAAATTAGAGAAAATATCTTTACCAAATATATTTTCTAATTCATCATGATTGATATATGGAGCGAGCATTAGAGCTACAAATAAACATTTAGGGCAATTTCCACACCATTTATCATCTTTACTTCCTACATTACAACTACGAAAAGCAGTAAAATACTGTGGGTAATGAGAAAATAATTTAGCTACTTGCAATTCATGTAATGGCCTAATAAAGCTAAAATATTCTATGTCGTTATTCAAAAACATCTTTGTATAATATCTGAAATCACTTTCGAAACTTATAGTTTTTGAATATTGATGATTTACATTACTATTAATGATTGTACTTTCATTAGCACTAAATTCATTACTCAGAGCTATATATTTGGCTCCTATGATGTATGCGCTCATAAAGCTATAGAAAGCAAGCATAGCACTGAAAGGTGTATGACCATTTAAGAAACCTTTTTTATTCAATTCTAATAGTGTAGGATCTATCTCACGGTGTATTTCTATTATATTAGCTCTGGGTATCATGGCTATGTCTATAATTCTTAATGTAGCAGCATTGGGATTTATTATCAATGGTATAACCTCAAAATCTGATTTTTTCAATAACTCTAATGTAACTATTGAATCTTTGCCACCGCCTATAGGTACTATTACCCTTTTTTCTTGTAATGATCTGAAATTTTGTTTTGGTAAAGTATCAAAATTTTTAATTCCCAAATGCATGAATTCATCTATATTAACATTAATGTTGTTTTTATAAAAAAATTCACCTAATCCATTATAATATAAATTTCTCCACCAATGTGACTGAAAATCATTTATAAAAGCAGGATATATATTTACTAATCCAGAGCATGTAGCTTTCCAATAACTGATTAATTCTATCATTCCAATGTTAAATACAAATGGAGATAGCTCATTAATATTGACTCTACGAGGATTTATCACGTTGTTAAATTTCCAAGATGAGCTTGGTATGAATGAATACTCTCCATTATCAAAATCAAAAGAAATATTTAACCTCTTATCATCGATAGATATATTAAATTTATTGTAATTAAAAATTGGATATTTTTTTGTTAATTCTATATAATTATTCATAATTTTTTTAGTTAATTTGTAAACTTTTCGGCATAATTTTTGTCAAAAATAATAAAAAATCTTCATAAAATGAATATGGAATATAAGCTAAAAATTAGGAGAAATGACATTGAGCCTGCTGTAGGTAGATTGTTAATAGCAGAGCCCACTACTTATGATTATTTTTTTAGTAGATCAGTAGTATTATTACTAAGCAATAATAAAGATGGAGCAGAAGGTGTAATAATTAATAAAAAGCTTAATAATAATCTAAAAAGTTTAATTTTAAAAACAAAATTTAAAGTTGATGCTCCAGTTTATTTAGGCGGACCAGTTAAAGAAAATAAAATTTTTGTATTACATAGATTAGGTGAAATAGTTCCTAAAAGT
>JAGPGB010000105.1 GCA_018056215.1 Bacteroidales bacterium
AATGCCATTTCTTTATTTTACCTTTTGATATATTTTTAGTAAATTTGCAAATAAATATATACTATTTTTATGGATAATGAAGAAAATGAATTAACTCAAGGAGGTGGGCAGATTTTTGATATTAACATAGAAGAGCACATGAAGACTGCCTATATTAACTATTCTATGTCTGTAATAGTTTCTAGAGCTTTGCCAGATGTACGTGATGGATTAAAACCCGTACATAGGCGAGTCTTATTTGGTATGTACGAGTTAGGCTTGTATTCTAATAGGCCAACTAAGAAAAGTGCTCGTATTGTAGGTGAGGTATTAGGTAAATATCACCCCCATGGCGATTCATCTGTTTATGATGCAATGGTTCGTTTAGCTCAACCTTGGTCTATGCGTTACCCTTTAGTTGAAGGGCAAGGTAATTTCGGTTCTATTGATGGAGATAGCCCTGCAGCAATGCGTTATACAGAGGCTAGATTGAGTAAATTAGCTGAAGAAATGCTCGCTGATTTAGAAAAAGATACAGTAGATTTTCAAAATAATTTTGATGATTCACTTCGTGAACCTATGGTTTTACCTTCTAAAATTCCTAATTTGCTTCTTAATGGTTCATCGGGTATCGCTGTTGGTATGGCTACAAATATGCCACCTCACAATCTTGGTGAAGTTGTAGATGGTATTATAGCTTATATCGATAATAGAGATATAACAGTCGAAGAATTAATGAACTATATTAAAGGACCTGATTTCCCAACAGGTGGATTAATATATGGTATTGATGGTGTCATAGAAGCATATAAAACTGGAAGGGGTAGAGTAGTGATACGTGGTGAAGCTGAATTTGTTGAAAATAATAATAAATCTCAAATTATAATCTCTAGCATACCTTATCAGGTAAATAAAAGTGATTTAGTTCAGAAAATAGCTGATTTAGTAGAATCTAAAAAAATCGATGGTATCACTGATATACGTGATGAATCTGATAGAGATGGCATCCGTGTTGTTATAGACCTGCGCCGTGATGCTAATGCTAATGTTATTCTTAATTCCCTATATAAATTTAGTCCACTACAATCGTCTTTTAGTATTAATAATATTGCCCTTGTTAATGGCAAGCCAGAAACGTTGAATCTCATTCAGCTAATTCACTATTATGTAGAGCATCGCCACGAAGTTATTATTCGTAGATCTAAATATGAACTCAATGAAGCTGAGAAGAGAGCTCATATTTTGCAAGGTTTATTAAAAGCTTTGGACTTTATAGATGAGGTAATTGCTATCATCAGAGCTAGTGAAACCGTAGATATAGCAAAGGCAAATTTGATGGAACGTTTCGATTTCTCCGATATCCAAGCTACTGCTATTGTAGATATGCGTTTACGTACATTGACAGGATTAGAGCGAGATAAATTAGAAAGTGAATATGATGAATTAATGAAGAAAATTGCTTATCTAAAAGATGTTTTAAGTAATGTAGACCTACAGATGCAAATAATAAAAAATGAACTTTTAGAAATTAAACAAAAATACAATGACAAACCTCGCACAGAGATCGATGTTCATGGGAAAAATGTTAGAATTGAAGATCTGATAGCTGATGAACCTGTAGTCATTACTATATCGCATCTAGGCTATATTAAACGTACTAAGCTGAGTGATTATCGTAGTCAAAATAGAGGTGGTAAAGGCAAAATAGCTTCAGATATAAGAAATGAAGATTTTATAGAAAATTTATATATCGCTACTAATCATGATTATTTACTACTTTTCACTAAAAAAGGCAAAGTCTATTGGTTGAGAGTTTTTGAAATACCAGAAGCAGCGCGTAATGCTAAAGGGAAACCTATTCAAAATTTGATAGCCATTGATGCTGATGATAAAATTCAAACAATTATCAATACTAAAAATTTAGAAAATGCAGATGCTATAAAAGATGATTATGTTATTTTCATTACAACTAATGGAATAATCAAAAAGACTAGTTTGACTTTCTACGCACGTCCACGTAATAGTGGTATCATAGCTTTGGGCATTCAAGATGATGACAATTTATTACAAGTGGCTCTTACACATGGTAATTCTGAAATATTTGTAGCTACTAGTGAAGGCAAAGCTGTTAGATTTAATGAAGAAGAAGTACGCCCCATGGGTAGAACAGCTACTGGTGTGAAAGCTCTTTCTCTCAATTCTAGTACTGATAAAGTGATAGGTATGGTAGCACTGGAAAATGAAAATCAACAAATCTTGGTTATCTCCGAGAAAGGTTATGGTAAACGTTCATTATTATCTGCTTATCGCAAAACTCATCGTGGTGCTAAAGGTATTAAAGCTATGAATACTACAGATAAGACTGGCAATCTTATTAGTATTATCGATGTCGATAACCCTGATGATGACATCATGATTATAACCAAAAATGGCATTGGTATCAGATTAAATATTTCAAATATGCCACTATTAAATAGAGTAACTCAAGGTGTAAGAATAATTAATTTAAATAGTGATGATGCCATCGCTTCTGTAGCTAAGATAGCTCATGATATTGATAATAGTTCTATTAATGAAATAGAAGAAGATAATATAGATATTGATGAAACTGATGCTACTATCAATCAAGATGCTAATTTAGAAGAGTTATAAAAAAATTTTTAAAAATTTGTAAAATGGTATTATTTTTGTAAAAAATTTCATCAAAAAATATTTCAATATGAAAACTAAAATTTTGTTTTTAAGTATTATACTTTTAATGAGTATAAGTTCATTTGCCCAATCAAATAAAGTATTAGATGCCTTTAATTATTTAAAAGCTGGTAAATTAGATAAAGCAAAAGCTGCTATAGATGCTGCTGCTTCATATCCTGATACTAAAGATGATCCTAAAACATGGCTCTACAAAGGTAATGTTTATTTAGCATTAGCTATTAAACAAAGTGATACTACTTACAATCCTTATAAAAATTTAGTTGTTAATCCGTTAGATACTGCTCTAGAAGCTTATAAAAAATGCCTTACCTTAGATCCAAATTTTATAGCACCAGCTGCTAGTCCTAATAGCCCAAGAGTTGGACTTAAATTAGTAGCCGATGAATATTTTAATAAAGGAGCAAATTATTTTAATAATAAAGATTTTAATAATGCTCTTGCATTTTTTGAAAAAACTAGAACAATTAGAAAAATATATTCTAATACTCCTGATACTTTAGCTAATTTTTATGGTGCTGTAGCTGCTCTAAACCTCCAAGATACTATTACTGCAGAAAAATATTTAAAAGAGTTAACTACCTATGCAGAATATAAAAATCCTACTGCTTTTAATTTACTTTTTGACATCTACTTAGCTAAAAAAGATACTACAAATATGTTAAAAACTGTTGAATTAGCTAAAAAAAGATTCCCTAATAATAATGATGTCTTGCTACGAGAAATAAATTATTATTTAATTACAGGAAATCTAGAAAAATCTCAAACCTTATTACAGGAAGCAATTGCGAAAGATCCCAATAATCATATGCTTTATTATGTGGTAGGAACTAATTATGATCAGCTATCGCAAGATACTACACTTGCTCAAGAACGTAGAGATATGTTTTTCGAAGAAGCTAAAAAAGCTTACCAGAAAGCAATTGATCTGAATAATAATTTTTATGAAGCTTACTATAACTATGGTGCATTATTATTTAATAAAGGTGTAGAAATTTTCAATAAAGCTAATGCTCTACCACCAACTGCTCAGGCAGAATATGAAAATTTAAAGAAAGTTTACGAGGATTTATGGCATCAAGCTTTACCTCTATTAGAAAAAGCTCTATCATTACAACCCAATGACATTCCAACATTATACACACTTAGAACTATCTATGCCAGATTATCAATGCCAGATAAACTCAAAGAAGTCAACCAAAAAATTGATAGTTTAAAAGATAATCAATAAAAGATATTAATTTAATTTTTAAAAGAGTTGTCATTTATGACAACTCTTTTTTTATTTATTAAATATTTTTTGCAATTCATTATTTGATATTTATCATTTATCTTATTATTATGTAATTTTTATATTAATTTTGTTTAACAAAAAACAAAATATTATGAAAAGGTTAGAAAATAAAGTAGCAATTATAACCGGTGCTGCAAAAGGCATGGGTAAAGAAGAAGCAATATTGTTTGCTAAAGAAGGTGCCAAAGTAGTAGTAGCTGATATCTTAAAAGATGAAGCCGAGCTAGTGGCAAATGAAATCATTAAAAATGGTGGAGAAGCTATCAGCTGTAAGCTGGATGTATCAAAAGCAAAAGATTGGAAAAAATTAGCTGAAGAAATTGATGAGAAATGGGGCAAAGTAGATGTATTAGTCAATAATGCTGGTATATTGAGTTTAGCAGGTATAGAAGATGCTGACGAAGATGAATGGGACAGAGTAATGGACATAAATGCTAAAGGTGTTTTCTTGGGTATAAAATACATTTTACCACTAATGAAAAAAACAAAAAATGGATCTATCATTAATATCTCATCCATTTATGGATTAATCGGTAGTGGCGCAGCAGTAGCATATCACGCATCTAAGGGGGCAGTGAGACTTTTAACAAAAACTGTGGCAGCAGAATTAGCTAAATATAATATTCGTGTTAATTCTATTCATCCGGGTGTGATTAGAACTCCTATGACAGATGATTTATTAAAAGATCCTGCAAATACAAAAGCCCTTTTAGGTACAACAGTATTAGGCAGGCCTGCTGAAGCTATAGAAGTAGCTTATGGAGCATTGTTTTTGGCTTCAGATGAATCATCTTTTATGACTGGATCTGAGCTAGTAATAGATGGTGGTTATACAGCACTATAAAATTGAAAATTTTTAATAATTTTACAAACCAAAAATAAAAAACTATGAAAAAGTACGAATGCGAAATTTGTGGATATATTTATGATCCAGCAAAAGGAGACCCAGATTCTGGTATAGCACCAGGAAC
>JAGPGB010000106.1 GCA_018056215.1 Bacteroidales bacterium
TTTAAAAAAATTAATTTAATTTTGCAAAATATAAAATAGAAATTATGGCAGAAGATAAAAAAGGACAAAATGTAAACACTGAAAAAGAACCAAGTACTTTTTCAAAGATGGAAAGTTTTGTTAATAAAAATCAAAAAATACTTTCATGGGTATTAATAGGCATCACAGCAGTAATATTAATTATATTTTTGTATAATAGATTTGTTTCTAAACCTAAAAATGAAGAAGCAGCTGCTAGTATGTTTATGGCTGAGCAATATTATTTGATAGATTCTTTCAATTTAGCACTTAATGGAGATGGAGCAGATTTAGGCTTTTTAGATATAGTAGATCAATATGGTAGCACTCCTACCGGTAAATTAGCCAATTATTATATTGGAATGATATATCTGAGGCAGGGAAATTATGAAGATGCCATTACACATTTAAAAAAATATAATGGCAAAGACAACATTATTGCTACGATGGCATTAGGCTCTATAGGAGATGCTTATTTAGAATTAGGTGATAATGAATTAGCTCTTAAGTATTATAGCAAAGCAATAAAAAATAGTGATAATAATTTCACAACTCCAATGTATATACATCGCAGTGCGATGACTTATGAAATGATGGATAATTATAAAGAAGCTATCAGACTTTATAAAGAGATTCAAGAGAAATATCCTCGCTCTATAGAGGCTAGGGATATAGATAAATATATAGCTCGAGCAGAGACGGCTTTGAAAAACAAATAAATTTATCTAATGAGTAAGAAAATAAATTTATCAGATGTTGATATAAATGAATCCATTGATGGATCATTATTTAGATATGCAATAATTGTATCTGATTGGAATAGAGAAATTACAGATAGATTACTAAATGGTGCATATAATAGCCTAATAGAGCATGGAGCTAAACAAGAGCATATTTTAGTTAAACACGTGCCGGGCTCTTTTGAGCTACCACAATTAGCTCAAGTAATTGCTAAAAAACAATTATTTGATGTTATCATTTGCCTAGGTTGTGTGATACAAGGAGAAACAAGGCATTTCGAATTCATATCTAATGCTGTAGCCAATGGCTGTATGCAAGTATCTCTGCAAAACTCTATACCAGTAGTTTTTGGTGTTTTAACAACTGATAATTATGAACAAGCAATAGAAAGAAGTGGCGGCAGTCATGGCAATAAAGGTGTAGAAGCAGCTTTGACAGCTATTAGTATGGCTAGAGCAAAGGAAAATCTATAGATAAATGCACAAATTAAATATCATTTTCATGGGGACACCAGATTTTGCTGTCCCTACTTTAGAATTATTAGCTAAAAATTTTAATATATCACTTGTAGTTACTACACCAGATAAACAAGCTGGCAGAGGTTTGAAATTACAACCTTCGCCGATTAAATTAAAAGCTTTAGAACTGCACTTACCTCTAGCACAACCTATTTCATTAAAAGATCCTTCTTTTTTAGAGCAGTTAAAAGATATTAATCCTGATTTTATTGTGGTAGTAGCATTTAGAATAGTTCCTAATGAAATATTATCTATTCCTAAATATGGGACTATAAATTTACATCCTTCCTTATTACCTAAATATCGTGGCCCCTCACCTATACAATGGGCTATTATTAATGACGAAAAGATAACTGGGGTAACAACCATACTTTTAAATGATCAAATAGATGGAGGACCTATTTTACTGCAAAATACTGAACCTATTTATGATACAGATAATTTTGAGTCGCTGCATAATAGATTAAAAGTAAAAGGTGCTCAGCTAGTAATAGACTCTATAATAGGTTTAGTAGAAAATACTATTAATCCTAAAAAACAAGAACAAATTTATGAACAAGAAAAAATTTATGCACCTAAAATAACAAAAGAAATTTGTAAATTAGATTTGAATAAATCTTGCAAATACAATTGGCGTGTGGTGCGAGCTCTATCTCCTAAACCCGCAGCTTTTGTTTATCTTATTAATTCTCAAAAAAATAATTTAGTATTAAAAATCTTCGATGCTGAATATAAAATCACCAATTCTATGCCTGGGCAATTTATAATTTTAGATAAAAATACTTTTGCTATAGGGTGTAGCGATGGTATATTAATTCCTAAAACTTTAGCTCTTGAAGGAAGAAAGACAATGAGTAATTCGGATTGTTTGCGAGGTTTACAAGAAAAAGAAAAATTGTTTTTTCAATAATTTATAATATATTTGTAAAAAAAATCAGTTATGAAAAAATTATTTGTATTATTATTAGGATTTATTTGTATTTCACATCTCCAAGCACAGACCAAGACAGATAAAGCAAGCGTTATTTTTGGGCCAGAGATAAAAACAGAGGCTAACATAATACTAGATAGGATAGTAAGTGCTAATCCAGAACAATATTTATATATTGGTAATCAATTAGTAAATTTTTCTTATAAAACTAATGTAATGATAGCTAATGCGGGCAAAGATTTAAGGATTAGAAATATATTACCATTAACATTCCAAGGTGTAGGTGATATAGAGGAATTAAATTTTTTAGATATCTGTGATGTCAAGGGAAACATCTACGTTTTTGCTATTATTAATGACAAAAAAGATAAAACTATGTCATTGTATAAGTTGACATTAGATCCAGAGGAATTAGTAGCTTCTACACCACAAAAACTTGGAGTTGTTAATTATGATTTTACTAGAGCTACTAATGTTAAAAAATTTGAACTAACCCTATCTCCTGATAGTTCAAAAATTCTAATTTTTTATCCTGCACCTTACAAAAAAGGAATGCCTGAAAGATTCGGAGCTATGGTATTCGATGAAAATATGAATAGAATATGGGCTAATGAATTTCAATTACCTTATCCCGATGATTATTTTAAAGTAAATAAATTTTTTGTTGGTAATAATGGACAAATATTCATGAATTGTACAAAATATAAAGGCAATCAAAATGCTTTTGCTACACAGAACCCTAACAATTATCAATTCATACTATTAGCTACAGATCCTAATGGGCAAGAGATAAAAGAAATAGATATTGATATAAAAGATAAATATGTAAGCGATATGGTAGCTGCTTCTTTGCCCAATAATGATATAGTATGTATAGGCTATACAAGTCCTAAAAGTTTATCAAATAAAATAGATGGTTTTTTCTATGCTGTCATAGATTACAATACTTTAGAATTAAAAAAAATAAGTCAACAACTTTTTGAGCCACGTTTTATCGCAGAAGGTTTTAGTGATTCTAAAACTAAAACTGTAGAAACCCAAGCTGCAAAAGGGCAAGAGCTAACATTAGAAAACTTTTACTTTAAAGATATTGTAGTAAAGAATGATGGCTCTGTAATAGCTTTTAGTGAACAAATAAATAAAAATAATGATGTAGATTATATATATCATTTTGATGATATAATTATTATAAATTATCAACCAAGCGGAGAATTAAATTATATCGTAAAAATCCCTAAAAGACAACATCTAAATTCTGGTGATAAATCTTTATTATCTTACATATATTCAATTGTTGACAATAAAATTTATGTTTTATTTAATGATAATATTAATAACTTAGTTACACCTAATCCTATACCACCTAAAGTTTTTACAAATATGCCACAGCTGGCTACTGGTAATTGGGGAGTGGCTTTATGTACTATAGATGATAATGGACATCTAAGCAAAGAGTTGTTATTTTCTTATAACGAAATTGATAAATTTTATTTTTTACCTACTAAATCTAAAGTGATGCCAGATAAAAATATTGCTTTATTATTAACGAAAACCCCGTCCGTGGGATATTTGAGGTATAAATTAGGTATTGTAAAATTTAAATAAAAAATTGATTTTAAAACAAAAGAGAATCTTAACAATTTAATACTTTTGTAATCAAAGTTTAAAAATCATAATCAGATTTAATGAAAAACCCCTATTATAATAATATTGTTACTCCTGTAGACTTTAATGATTTTACGGAATTAATAGTAGAACAATCATATCAAATTGCTACATTATTTAATTGTGATATTACTCTGCTGCACATAGTGCATGATGTTAAATCTATAAAAGATGGTTTAAAAGAATATTATGATCCTGATGAGAGTATTATTAGAAAGCTGAAACTTTTATCTAGCATTTATCATAAAAGATATGAAATAGATTTTCATTACCAGATATTGCAAGGCGATGTGAGTGAATCGATAATCTCTTTTGCATATGAAAATTACGCTAGATTAATAGTAATGGGCAAAATAGGGAGAATACATCTAAATCAAACTCAGACAATAGGTAATAATACTGCTCAAGTAATCAGAAAAGCATACTGTCCAGTTTTAATAACTTCACCATATGGTGTAAAAAATGAATTTAATACAATACTTTTCCCTATAGATCTCACCCAACCGATTAGCCAAAAAATTAATGCAGCTATTCAATTTAGTAGATTTTATTTAAGCTCACTAAAAATCGTTTTTGTAATGACAAACAAAAATATGAATAGAGAAAATGAATTCAAACAAAAATTAGAAAAAATTAGAATATTTATGATAGAAAATAATGTTCATTGTACTACTAATTTACTAGCAAATTTAGAACCTTATAAAAGCATTGCTGATGAAATACTCGAATATGCTACATATTCAGAAGCAGATATGATTTTTTTGATGACACAAAAAGAGAATGAAGAAGATTGGCATCATACCTATATAGGAAGCACGGCTACTCAAATTATAAAATCTGCTACAGTACCTGTACTTACGGTTACTCCATTTCAAAATACTTTTCAGGTTTTTTAGATAAATTTTTAAAAATGAAACGCATATTACCCAATTTTATAACTTTAAGTAATGGATTTTTTGGTATTATTAGTATTATAGCAATATTAAATGATCAGATAAATATTGTACCATATTTTTTCGCAGCTGCACTTTTATGTGATTTCCTTGATGGG
>JAGPGB010000107.1 GCA_018056215.1 Bacteroidales bacterium
CCTGTATGATAGGAGCTTTTGTGGATGAGGCAATGAACCACTGTTTAGGTTTAGATGGGAAAGAAGAATTTGTTATATATATTGCAGCGGTAGGGAAAAAATAGGTGAAACGATGTCCTTATCGTTTCAAGCTCCGCATATGGGGTCATAGATGTCCTCATCTATGAAGCTCCGAAGGAGCTTGCTTTTTTGGGGTCATAAACGTCCTCGTTTATGAAGCTCCGAAGGAGCTTGTTGTTAATAATGTATTAAAGAGCTGAGATTTATATTCTTTGTTTATATAACTACTAAAGAAGGAAAAGCCTTACGGCTTTGCGAGATGGGGACATCTCGCACCCCTAAAGGGGTTATAGATGTCCTCATCTATGAAGCTCCGAAGGAGCTTGCTATGGTTAAATTAGTGATAAAGAATAGTTTTATTTCTAATCGCTGGCTTAATAAAATTTGTTATCTATATCATTTAAATAAAGAAAAGCCTAACGGCTTTGCAAGACGAGGACGTCTTGCTACCAATGGGATGTCCTCATGGACAAATCTCACATTACTTAATGATTACAGGTTGTCATCATTATATTAATCAGAATAAAACCATTGCCTGGTTTTATTAGCAATATTGACCAGAGTTAGCATTACTGGCACTTCTACGAGAACACCAACTACGGTGGCTAAAACTACAGGAGAAGAGGTTCCAAATAGCGAGATTGCAACTGCTACTGCCAATTCAAAGAAATTGGACGCTCCAATCATACTTGCAGGAGCAGAAATATTATGAGGAAGATGTAATTTCCAGGATACCAGATAGGTAAGGGAAAATATAAAAAAGGTCTGTATTATCAGTGGTATAGCGATTAATAGAATGTGCAAAGGATTAGAAAGTATCACTTTTCCCTGGAATGAAAATATAATTACTAAAGTAAGTAATAGTCCTATCATCGTTAAAGGGTTAAATTTAGGAATAAAGATTTGTTGAAAATATTCCAACCCTCGCTTTTTTATTACCCTTTTTCGGGTTAAATAACCACTTAATAAAGGAATCACTACAAACAATAATACTGATAGAAATAAAGTATTCCAGGGGATTTTTATCCCGCTTATACCCAATAAGAAAGTCACAATAGGAGTGAAAGCTACTAAAATAATCAAATCATTGGTTGCTACTTGAATTACAGTGTAAGTAGGATCACCCTTGGTTAAATGACTCCACACAAAAACCATTGCAGTGCAGGGTGCTGCTCCTAAAAGAATAGCTCCTGCAAGATAATCACGTGCTAATTCAGCAGGTATAATCTTCTGGAAGACAATATAGAAAAAAAACCAAGCAATTCCATACATTGTGAAAGGTTTTATCAGCCAATTAGCAACCCATGTTACATATAGACCCTGAGGATTTTTCCGAATATTTTTGATGCTGTTAAAATCTACTTTCATCATCATAGGATATATCATTAACCAGATGAGAACGGCTATAGGAATTGAAACCTGGGCATATTCAAATTTACTTAGAAATGCTGGAATATCGGGAAGAAATTTGCCTATAAGTACTCCTGCAATCATACAAATAATTACCCACAGCGTTAAATATTTCTCAAAAATACCAATATCTTTTTTCTGGTTTGCTTTCATAGGTATTCTCTTTTATACTTTTTGATATGTTAAAAGGTCTTATTCTTTGATTGTATTATCCCATCTATAATTTGATGCAGATAATTTACTTTTTCTGGATTTATTTTATAATGTATCCAGGTGCCTTCTTTATGAGCTTGAACCAGTCCACATCGCATCAAAATTTTCATATGATGAGAAAGAGTAGGCTGAGAAATGGTCAGCTTTTTTAATAATTCACAAGCACATAATTCTCCAGAAGATAACAGGTCCAATATTCGTAATCTTACTGGGTCACTTAAAGCTTTAAATAATAGAGAATTCTCTTGATAATCCATATTATTTTGACCTTCTGATAAACTCTATTATACAAATTTGATATTCATTTATATATGTCAATATTTATGTTTATCAATATAAGGATAAGATTATTATAAAGCGTTACTTACGATTATTCATATTACTACCTAACTTAAGGACAAATTTTCATAATCTCAAGGAGGGTAAAATGGGAATGATTTCAATTTCTATGTCTTTGGGAAAATTATTTAGGGATACTATAGTATGTCTAATTGTCTAAAATTGAGTTATAAATGTCCTTATTTACTAAGTTTTGAAGAATCTTTAAAATGGGGTCATAGATGTCATCATCTATGAAGCTCTGAAAGAGCTTTCTATTTATAAATTAGAGATAAAGATTAGTTTTATTTATTATCACTAACTTAAAAAACTCGTTACTATCATCTAAAGAAAGAAAAGCCTTACGGCTTTGCAAGACGAGGACGTCTTGCTACTAATAGTGGAACGATGTCCTCATCGTTTCAAGCTTCGGAGGAGCTTTCTTTTTTTATGTGATGTATAAGACAGAAATATATAACAAATACTATTATAATAGTGACTGAATATATAAGCAGTTACTATTGTAATAGTAAAAAAAGATTTTTATATTGATAGAGAGAAATATTTTTCATTTCTATAGAAGGTGGGAATCCCTTATCCCACATAGTATTAGCCAGTATTGCTTTTCCTTGAAAGGGATTTATAATTATTAATGTCAGCAAGAGACCTATCATTGTTAAAAAATTAAATTAGTTATAAACAACAGTTGAAAATATTCCATAAATATGTCTTTTCTTATTTTAAGTTAAGCCTCTAACTTAAAATATAATTTTTCTTATTTCAAGTTCAGCCTCAAACTTAAAGTATAAATGTATTTATTTAGATTTAAGATTAGAATATAAGTAAAGAGTTATAGAGTTTCATTTTCATACATAATATGAAAAAGATTGAGGAATAATGCCTATTCTTGAATATAGTTCATGGATCTATAGAATTATTTATAAAGATGAGGAATATGAATATAAATCATTCAGCCCTTCATCAATAAATAAGCCTTTTGAGTGGAAAGATAAGATAGATTATCGGTTTTGTGTTTCATCAATTGTGTAAGTAATTCTATAACTTTAATATTTTTAGGCATATAAAAAAGAATTATTTGATGTGGATATCGAAGATTAATAGCCTTATCTACATAAGAAAAAACATAAGTATCTAAATAAAATAAAATTTTTCTTGACATCTTAAACTATCTCGTTTTTATAGTATTCTATATAAACAGAGTTTGTTTATAATTAATAAATAGATATATAATATAATTTAAGTTTAAGGCGAGTATAGATAAAATTATAGATGGATATTATATGTAAAAATTGAATAAATTAGTGTGGAGATATTAATGTTAAATCTACCAATGAAATTAGTTAATAAAAATAAAATAATATCTATTAAAGGAGAAATAAAATGTCAGCTAACACAAAAACCACTAACAGAGAAATAATTTTAAAAGCCACAAAAGAAATTTTGGAAAATTATCCTAAAGGAATCCGTTATGCAGATTTGGTTAAAAATATTAGTGCTAAATTGCCAGATATCAAAGTAAATACAATTCATGGAAGTTTGTGGGATATAATTCAAAAAGTAGATAATGGTGAGATTAAAGATATAGCTAAACCAGAAAAAGGGCTATATATATTACAAAAATATTTAAAAGAAAATGAACATGAGGGACAAGAATATTCAGTAAAAGAAAAAAAGGATACAATTAAAGAAAAAGAATTTTATAAATTATTTGCTAACTATCTTGAAAATGAATTAGATGAATGTACAAAAACAATAACATTAGGAGGAAATATATTTCAGGATAAATGGGGAACACCTGATGTTATTGGAACATATAAGATTCTCACTCTTGGTATTCCTCAAACTCCAATTGAAGTTATAAGTGCAGAAATTAAGATGAATACAAGTCAGTTAATTACGGCTTTTGGACAAGCTTGTTCTTATAAACTTTTCAGTCATAAAGTATATTTAGTAATTCCTAATAATTCACCCCAAGGTGATATTAAAAGGATTGAATCTCTTTGTCTTACTTTTGGTATAGGTTTAATTCTTTTTGATAAGACAAATATTGATAATCCTAATTTTGAAATAAAAACCAGAGCAATAAAAAGTGATCCAGATTACTTTTATTTAAATAAATACTTAAAATTAATGGGCGAGGATATTATTAATAAATTATTTTAATGTTAATTTATTAAAATATTCAATATATTAAGTTTTAGCTCTATTAAAATTCATAAAACTAGGCTTGGATAAAATCATTTAGTAAAGCCAGAATATTATTTTGGCAAAATTCTGTAAGTTAGAGAAATATCTATGAAAATAGATGTGTAGGGTTACTTACTATATCTTTACATAAAGCGTTTTAATATATTTATTTTTTGTTATAACTAAAGTAAACAGAATAGCTTATTAGTATAGTCTTAGTCTAAATAATAAAAAAAGAATGATACTAACAAGCTGTAGATTACAAGCAACTATATTTTAAAGCTCAAATTTTTAGGTATATATCTTGTCTCTTTATCCTGAGCTTATGTCCAGCTTATGTCCAACTGATGTCCAGCTTATGTCCGAAAGTGGACATAAGTTACTTATCAGGTAAGTATTATCTATTCGTTTTGGGGTCAGATGGGAAAAAGTATGAATGCAAAGATACAATTTTTAGGGCAAATTTATAAAAAGAGGAATTCTTGTGGGGGCATTATATATAGTAGATTGGCAATATAATGGCTAATCACTAAAATCATATTTTCCAAGAAGAAGGGAATAATTAAAGAAGATTAGATTTTCTATTAAAATTGTCTATATATAATAAATGGCTCCGGAAGAGGGATTCGAACCCCCAACCAAGTGGTTAACAGCCACCTGCTCTACCATTGAGCTATTCCGGAACGCATTTCAAGA
>JAGPGB010000108.1 GCA_018056215.1 Bacteroidales bacterium
AATTAATTATTTGATTTTTAAACAATTTTCATTAATTTTAAATAGTTTTTATATTAATTTTTCAATGTATTTTTGCAATTGATTTTATTAATATATAATTATAAAAAGTAGATGCATAGGATAAATATCACAAAATACGTACAATTTTTTTTAATAATATTAATGATTTTAAATAATGTGCTATCAGCACAGAGTGAATCACAAAAGAAAAAATTAGAAGCACAAAAATCGGAATTAGAAAGACAAATTAAAAAAACAGAAAGTTTACTACAAACAACTCGTAAAAATCGTAAAAATTCCCTTGCAGAGTTAGATTTACTAAATGCTAAACTACGAGATAATCAGAAAATGAAAAATATTATAAGTTCTGAATTAAATTATGCTGATGCTAAATTAAGTGAAATTTCTAAGCAAATACCAATTATACAACAAAATATTCAAGATTTATCTGTCGGTCTTGGCAAAATAATTACTTTAATGTATGTTTATCAAACACAACAAAATAGAATTTCTTATATTATAAGTGCGAGTTCTTTTAATAAGGCCTTTGAGCGTTATCAATATTTAAAAAGACTTGTTAATATTTATAATTTACAATTAAAAAATTATCAAAGTTCATTACAGCAATTAACAGCTTTGCAAAAAGAATATGAACAATTAAAAATAGAAAAACAACAATTAATAGCACAGCAGGACTCTATATTATCTGTAATAGAAAAAGAAATTAATAATAAAAATGCTCTTGTTAATGAATTAAAGAAAAAAGAAACTAATCTAGAAAAACAAATAAAAGAACAAAAAAAGACTCAAGAAGAAATAAACAAACAAATACAATTAATTATTAAGGAATTAGAGAAAGCAAGAGCAGCAAAACTAAAAGCTGCTACTAAACCATCTACGACTGCACCATCTACAACTACTAAACCTATTGCTAGTGCATCTATCGCTAGTAATTATAGAGGTAAAATATCTAAACCAGTAGATAATGGAGTAATAGTAGGAAATTTCGGTACACAGAAGCATCCTGTATATCCTGGCATCACAATACAAAATAATGGTATAGACTATAATGTTAATACAGATGAAACTGTTAAATGTGTTTACGACGGCACTGTATCAGCAATTTTCTCACTTCCTAATCAACTAAAAGCTGTAATAGTGAAGCATGAAGATTTTTTATCAGTATATTCTAATCTATCTACTATATATGTGAAACAAAACCAAAAAATCAATAAAGGCACTCCTATTGGCAAAACTGGTTATCTAAATGACTATAAAGCAAATATTTTACATTTTGAGATATGGACAGATAGCAAAGAGCCAGAAAATCCATTATATTGGTTAAGTAATTAAATATTTATTAAAACAATTTAAATATGAATCTATTCGATGGGATAACAGAATATTTACTAGTAATGAGAAAGACCTTTACTAGGCCAGTGAAATTTAAAACTATGGTGCAGCAAATAGTGCATGAGATGTATTACCTAGGTGTAGAGTCTCTGCCTATAGTTTGTTTCCTTAGTCTTTTTATAGGAATTGTAGTGATGATACAGATAGCATTTCAGATGGAGAGCCCATTAATTCCTAAATATACTGCTGGCTTTATAACAAGA
Source organism: Bacteroidales bacterium (assembly GCA_018056215.1). Taxonomy (GTDB): domain Bacteria; phylum Bacteroidota; class Bacteroidia; order Bacteroidales; family DTU049; genus DTU049. Next base: position 1,617 of record JAGPGB010000108.1, read on the forward strand.
GTAGTGATTATTTATGAATTTTCTCCTACTATAATGAGTATGCTTCTATCTGGTAGAGTAGGATCTAGAATAGCTGCAGAGATAGGAACTATGAAGGTTACAGAACAAATAGATGCTTTAGAAGTTATGGGTATAAATTCAGCATCTTATCTTATTTTACCTAAGATAATTGCTTTTGTTCTTATAATGCCAGTGATAATAACTTTTAGCATCTTCTGTGGTTTATTCGGTGGTTACTTAATCACAATGGGTACTGGTGAGATACCTACGAGTGAGTATTTTTATGGACTTAGAGCTTTTTTTACTTCTTTTGAAGTTACTTATGCCTTGATAAAAAGTTTATTCTTTGGTTTTATCATCACATCTATAAGTGGGTACTATGGATATATCGTGGAAGGTGGTGCACTAGAAGTAGGTAAAAATAGTACTAAAGCCATGGTGCAATCTAGCATTTTCATTATTATTTTTGACGTTATTTTGACACAAATCTTTTTAGGCTAATAATTATGATTAAAGTAAAAAATTTAGTAAAAAAATTTGATGATAAAGTAGTACTTGATAGCATTAATACTACATTTGAACCAGGTAAGGTGAATTTGGTAATCGGCAGGAGTGGTGCAGGAAAAACTGTTTTTATGAAATGCTTATTAGGATTATTAATCCCAGAAGAAGGTGAGCTATTTTATAGCAACAAAAACTTTTATTCTTTATCAGAAAAAGAACAAAAAAATATTAGAAAAGAAATGGGAGTAGTCTTCCAAAGTGGTGCTATTTTTGATTTTTTAGATGTAGAGGGCAATGTACGTTTCCCATTAGATATGTTTTCGGATATGACTCAAAAAGAAAAAATAGATAGAGTCAATTTTTGTTTAGAAAAAGTAAATCTAGAAGGAACTAATAAATTAAAATCATCTGAACTAAGTGGTGGAATGAAAAAACGCTTAGCTATTGCCCGTGCTATTGCATTAAATCCTAAATATCTATTTTGTGATGAACCTAATTCTGGTCTAGATCCCCAAAATGCTGTTACCATAGATGAATTAATCTATAATCTGACGCACGAATTTAATACAACTACTATAGTTAATACCCACGATATGAACTCAGTTATTAAAATTGGCGAAAAAGTAATATTTTTCTACGAAGGTCACCTATGGTGGGAGGGCTCTAATGAAAATATTCTAAATACAGATAATAAAGAGCTTAGAGATTTTATTTTTGCTTCTTCTCTAGCTCAAAAATTATTAGAAACATCATGAGTACTTTAGAAATTATAATTATCATCATTTTAGTTTTAGCAGCCATCAGAGGCGTGATGACTGGCTTTCTGAGGCAAATAATCATTTTTGTTGGTTATTATTTGCTAGCATTATTGTTTTTTAGCATTATCGGAACAAATAATTTTGACTTGCCTTTTGCTACTAATAGCAATTCATTATTTTATAATATTTTAACATTAATAATAATGATCATTGGTGGAGTTTTATTAATTAAATTCGCCGCTCAAATAATAAATGCTATATTTAATAAAATACCAGTATTAGGCACTATGAATAGAATCTTTGGAATGATTTTATGTGTCTTTTTAGTAATGTTTATTATAGGTAGTTTTATTACAATATTACTAAATTTGGGAGTGCAACCAGATAGCCTAAAGCTGACAAATAATGGTATAGCAAATTTTTGTTATAAATTGTTTGTTACATTAATTGATATTTTCTAAAATTTAAAAATATGACAAGAGATTATGCCTTAGATTTATTAAAAAGCTATGTTAAAAATCCTAAACTTATAGCACATTCCTTAGCATCAGAGGCTATAATGAGAAAATTAGCCAATCATTTTGGTGAAGATGAAGATAAATGGGCTTTGGCTGGGCTATTACATGATATCGATGTAGAAATCACAAATGGTGATCATGAACTACATGGGCTAAAAGCTAAAGAAATATTAGGGAATGAAGGATTAGATGAGGATATAGTAGAAGCAATAGCCTTGCATAACGAAATGGCAGCTAAAATGCCAAGAACTACATTATTTCATCATGCTTTAGCTGCAGGAGAAACAATATCAGGTTTTATATTCGCTGTCGCCCTTATTTATCCATCAAAAAAAATCAGTGATGTGAAAGTATCCTCAGTTACTAAAAGGATGAAAGAGAAACGCTTCGCTGCTAGTGTAAATAGAGATACTATAATGGAATGTGAAATGATAGGTCTCTCATTAAACGATTTTGTACAATTGTGTTTAGATGCTCTATCACCTATAGAAGATACTCTTGGATATATTTAGAAATATAATTTTTATTTAAAATAAATTAATGAACAAATTAATAATAAGAACTGGCAAAGTAGAATCTATCAAGCGATATCACCCATGGATATTCAGTGGTGCAGTTAAAAATATAGAAGGTGAACCAAAAGAAGGTGAGTGGGTAGAGGTTTATGACAATCATAATAACTTCCTAGCAATGGCTCAATATTCTGCTAAAGGTAGTATAATCGCTCGTGTGATTAGTTATCAAAAAGAATATCCTTCAGTTGATTTCTATAAAAATAAAATTGCTAAAGCTAAAACTATAAGAGAGACTATAAATTTACCCCTTGCAGATATTACAAATGCTTTTAGATTGATTTACGGTGAGGCTGACGGACTACCTGGACTAATAATAGACTTCTATAATTATCATCTAGTAATAGAAACTCATACATCAGGTATGTATAATGATATACAATTAATATCAAATGCACTACAGGAACTATTTGGCAACGAACTAAAATCTATTTTTGTAATCGATAAATCACAAAATCTAAAAAATTCTTTTTATACTTATAAAATTGCAGATCTATCACTTCCAATAATTATAAAAGAAAATGGGAATTCTTTTTATATTAATTGGGAAGAGGGACAGAAAACTGGTTTTTATATTGATCAACGCGATAATAGAAAATTATTACAGCGATATGTAGATGGTAAAACTGTATTAAATATGTTTTGCTATACGGGAGCATTTAGTGTATATGCAGCTAAAGGAGGTGCAGATAGAGTAATATCTGTAGATAGTAGTGCTGAAGCTATACAGCTAGTGCATAAAAATTTAGAATTAAATCAAATAGATGCAAAATATAATGAACCTATAAAAGAGGAAGCTATCACTTATCTAAATAATATGCCTAAAGATTATTTTGATTTAATAATATTAGATCCACCTGCTTTTGCTAAATC
>JAGPGB010000109.1 GCA_018056215.1 Bacteroidales bacterium
TAAAACACTTCCCTTAGAACTTTTAGACTCTTTATATCGCTAGTTAAAATATCTTGTGATTGTAAATACTGAATCGTCAAATTCAATAAATGGTAAGGGCTAGATGGTAGTGTTATTTCTTCGTCTTGTGAATTAATTGGTTGTAGATATAAATATTCCATTGTGTTTAGTAAGGCTTCGTAATGTGGCATAGCATCTATTGTACTATGATTTTTCCTACTTAATATGCCTAGATAGTCTAGAATATTTGCCATAAATGAAAGTATGAAAGCATTAGGAATTTTTTCCCATTTATTTAATTTATCAACAAATATTTTTAAAATATTATACAATTGTGTATCATAAAGATCTTGGGGAGTTAATTTCATTATGATTTCAACCATAAAACTGGCTACTGCAGAATGTAGTACATGTTCGCATATCATTTCTGGAAAGCTATATAGATATATCTGATCTACTTTGTATAAATGTTGTCTTGTTGTTAATTCATTATAAGTAATTTCCACATTTACTAATGGAATTTTTATATATTCATAAGATTTATTTTTTGGTGATATAGAAGGAAGAAAAAATGAAACCCTTCCTGTAGGTGTTAAAGAATGAATAATATATGCTTTTTTAGTATATGGTATAGTATGTAGTATATATGCTAAAGTAGTTTTATTCATTTTTATTCAATAAAAAACTTACCAGTACCTTTTATGGAGCCGTCATCATTGCTAACCCAAACAATATAAACACCTCTTTTGGCTTTATTATTGTAAACATCCACTCCATTCCATGTAGCTCTGCCGCCTAAAGATTTTGTTTTGTAGACGACTTTACCATATGAATCTGTAATTGTAACATAACTATCCTCTGGTAGTCCATCTATAGTAATGTATCCATTAATATCTGCAGGTACAGGGTTAGGAAAAATTTTTATTTCTTGCATTTCTGTAAAAGGTTCTGTCGCATTACTACGATAAGAGACTAAACCTAAATCAGTAGCTGCGAATACTTCTCCAGTAATTGGATTAATAGTCATACTGATTACTTTATTACTCAGTAAAGGAGAATTTTCATTAGTGAAATGATATACTTCTTTATCTCCATTAGACGAGAAAGTAAAAATCCCTGCATTATCTGTAGCGAACCATTTCCTATTAGCTCCATCTATTTCTATTTTATTTACTTTTTCTGAAATAAGCATAGGCATAGCGTAGCCATCTACTTCTAAGATTATTTGAGATGCATCAAATGAATTTGCAGTAAAAAAATTCTGAGTATTATAAATAACTGCTACACCCTCACTAGTAGCTAACCATAGCTGATCATTTTTATCTATAGCAAGAGAATAGACGATATTACTTGGTAGCTTACCATTGCCAGCTTGAGTAGTCAATATCATAGATCTATCATCAGAAGTATTATCTATAGTGCCATTATATTTAAAGACTAAAACTCCTCCACTACCACGTGGAAAAGGAACGTACACATTATTATTATTTTCATCTATAACCATTTCTCCAGGATTATTATTGCTAATAGATGAGCTAATAGGTAATCTAACCATTTGTCCATTGGTTTTATAGACGGTAAATTCATTAGCTCCAGCTACTAATATCCATAGATTGCCAGCAGAATCAAACTGTATATCGCTAATTCTACAAAATCCAGTTATACCAGATGTAGATGGTAAGATAGAATTCGTATCATTAAATATTTTTACAATATTATTGTTTATTTCAATTAGTCCATATCCATAGGTAGCAATAAATAAACGATTAGCATTAAAAGGATCTATTAATGCTTTAATACCATCTCGTGCATTAGAAAGTTCGGGAAACTTATCACTATTATATGATGACCAATTTTCATTTCTAAAAATTTCTACATTGATTTGATTCCATAGATTACCAAAAGACATATCATATCCTCCAGCTGTAGACAAAATAGTCTCGTTACTATAGGATACCTTGAAACATTGATCTGATGATGGACCTGATGGGGTAACGATTCTATTATTCCAAGTATCATTCCAGTTATAAGCTAATCCAACATTTTTATCTCCAATAATTAAATATTTTTTATCTGCCGAATAAATAGCATCCTGAGGATATGGTACATTATCATTGGGGAAATATTTATATATTTTATATTTAAGATTCCAAAAATTATCATATATAAAAACAGACCCATCTGCTAAAATAATAAATTCATTATTATCATAAATGACTTTATTAATATTAAAATTAAGTGTATCAATAATTGTATCCCAATGATCTACATTATATTTAATAATTAAATCATTCCATCCGCTATCTATTACAGCATATAGATTACTATTTAGCACATTAGTATAAATAATTTCAGAATTAGTAGCCAAAAAAGTATTCCAATTTGTAAAATCATTTAGATTGCTACCATTTAAAGGAGCAGAGATAATGATAGTATCAAATAGTGAGTACAAATAATCATTATAAATAAATGAGGCTTTTACCTTTTTATTTTGCAGATATTGAGATAAATAATATGTATTTTTAAATTCATTTTTATTTAAATCATATACAGCTATGCCAAAATCACAAGAAAAATAAATAAAATTATCTTTTACATAAATATTATTAATGCTTTTAGACCCCATCATTGACTTTAAATATATATCTGGCACGTTACGAGTAGTTAAATTTTTGTAATTAAAAATATCAATATTACCATTTTGATAACCTAAAATCATTATTGAATGAGCTTTATCAAAAGTATAAGCATTTATATTTATATCAGATAATTTATTTAATTTGCTATAAATATTGATTTCGCTAGTAGTAACGTCATAACTATATAAATAATATGAATTGCATGCCCAGAATAAATTACTAGTATTAGCTACTCCTATTACATTATTAAAAGGTAAATGATATCGCCAACTGCCAACTGCTATTCCTTGAGAGAAAAGGTTAAAAGAAAAAATAATGAAAATTTGTAAAAAACAAAATTTTTTATATTTATTATAAGAACTGTGTCCTAACATATTAAATTTATTTTCAAAATTAATAGTAAATTTTCAAATATAAAAGAACTATTATTTATGTAAATATCGTATAATTAAATAAAAATGAATCATAATTTGCAAGAGTTTAAGCTTGAAACTAACCTAAAATTTTTTATTTATTATACAAAATCATTTAAATTGAAAAAATTTTGAAATTATTTAAAGTTTTAATTTTTCGTTACTATATTAATTATCAATGATATAAAATACAAAATATTTATTTTTTTTGATTTATTTTTGCAATATGACTTTTTTAAAAAAATATATTTTTATATTTTTTATTGAGCTGATATTTTTTAATGTTAGCTTATTAGGACAATATGTGCCTGCAATTGAGCTTACTGATGAATATTTCAATAAATTAATAAATAAAAATGTAGGCATTCTATGCAATAATAATAGTAAAATTTGTGAAAGACATTTAATAGATTCACTTGTAATAAAAGGTATAAAAGTAAGCAAAATTTTTACTCCAGAGCATGGATTTTATATTGATCAACCTGATGGTAAAAAAATATTTAACGACAAATACAAAACTGTCAATAAAAACTATGTACAAATAATTTCTCTTTATGGAGATAAATACAAACCTACTCCCTTTGATTTAGATAATGTAGATATCATATTGATAGATCTGCAAGATGTTGGAGTAAGATGTTTCACATATATAAGCACAATTTTTTATATGATGGATGCATGTGCTTTAAAAAAAATTCCAGTAATAATTTTGGATAGAGCCAATCCTAATGGTTATTTTGTAGATGGTCCTGTATTAGATATGCAATTTTCTTCTTTTGTAGGTGTGGCACCAATTCCACTAGTATATGGCATGACAATCGGAGAGCTATCTATGATGATAAATGATCAAAATTGGTTAACATCTCGAGCACATTGTGATTTAGAAGTAATTAAATGCCAAAATTACACACATGATTCCTTGATAGAAATTAAATTCTCTCCATCTCCTAATCTACCTAATATGGCTGCAATATATGCTTATCCTCATTTGGTATTATTTGAAGGAACTACGATGAGTGTCGGAAGAGGAACTGATAAACCTTTTACTCTTCTAGGATCTCCAGATTTTTGTATAAATGATACAATTTTTACTCCTGTTTCTATTCCAGATAAGTCTATTAATCCACCTTATAAAAATATCGCATGCAAAGGAATAGATCTTACTAATTTCTCAACACACTTTTTGAAATATTATAAAAAAATATATTTAGACTTACTCATAGAAAGTTATAAATGCGCTAAAGAAAAGGAAAATTTTTTTATTTTACCGTTTTTTGATAAATTAGCAGGAACAGATTTACTAAGAAAACAAATAATTCAAGGATTAACAGCTGATCAGATAAGAGCTTCATGGCAGAAAGATTTAGAAAATTTTATGCAAATTCGCAAAAAATATTTATTGTATGAAGACTTTAGTAAAGAAAACATGGATTACTAAGATTACAGAATATCCTAATAAAAAATTGTGCTGGCTTCTTTTTGTAGTCGCTACTATACTGTATTTGCCTACAATTACTTTTGATTATACCTTGGATGACGCATTAGTAATGACAGGTAATAAATATACTCAACAAGGTATTAGTGGTGCCAAAGATATTTTTACTCATGATTTATTCGAAGGCTTTTTCGGTGAAGGCAAGCAAATAGTTGCTGGCGGCCGATATCGTCCTTTTACTCAATTTATTTTTGCTCTTCAAAAAGAGTTATTTGGATTTCATCCATGGATAGGTCATCTCACAAATATCCTTTCCTATGCTCTACTAATGGTCATTCTTTTTCTCACTATCA
>JAGPGB010000110.1 GCA_018056215.1 Bacteroidales bacterium
ATTTATCAATATCCACCCATATATTTTCTGATAAACCATTCGAAAGATAATAATGCAATGATTATGATTAGGTAAACCCATGATTGTATCAAAGGAATAGTAGTTTTTTCTATTGTGTAATATGTTTGATTTATTTGTTCAGATTGTAAAATTTTATCCAAAGAATCTAAATCAGTAAAAGTAAAAAATCTACCACCTGAGAATTTAGAAATTTGTTTAAGCAAATCATGATCTGCAGTTAAATTTTGCATTTCAATGTCAGATTGCTCAACAGCGAAGGTGCCTTTAGTTGTCAATGGATTGTCTTTTAATAAAGCTGTAGCCGAGTAAGTGTATGTATCTGGTGGTAATTGACCTAATGACAAAGTATAAGCATTACCAGTTCTAGAAAAGTAATATTTGCCCCTAAATCCTTTATTAGAATTAATAGTAATTTCGATATCAGGATAATTGATAAGTTCACCACTTTGGTTCAATAGTTCAGCTTGTATATTAATAGCTTCAGTACTTTGGTAAATTGATTCTGCTATAATTCTAAATCTATCTTTATTACTAGTACTTAATAAATAATTAATAATTTTAGCTACCCATAAATCAAAAACATTGGAATTATTTTTTAAAGCATCTACTCGCCATCTCCAAATACCTTCACCTATAAAAACTGCAATATTTTTATTATTTAACTGATAAAAAAACATCACTGGATTATTACTAATAGCGTTACCGATTTTTTGATAAAAAATAATAGGAAATTTGTTACTAACAATATTTCGTGGATATAATGTCATAATAGGTGGTGCATTTTCGAAAAAATTTATCTCATCATAAGATAATTGAAAATATGGAAATTGTTCATTTACTTTCACTTGTGATTCTATATAGCTACTATTAACTAAATTACCCAACCAAGGAACAAATGATGTGGTCAGTGGTATCTGAGTTTGAGTACCTATAAAAAGCCATATGGGAGTATGAGATGTCTTTAGCTGTTCCATATTTTGCTTGCTTAAACAGTTGCCATTGAGTTGATAAATTATTAAAACATCCAAATCATTTGGTATCTGGTCTTTACCTGGTCTGATTAATTGCACTTCATTTAATAATATTCCACTGAGAGCTCTATTGATAGCACCTATATCTGGATGAGTAGAACATGATAAAATTCCTATTTTATATTTTTGTTTAATAATTTCTATTGTTTTAATCACAGAATTATTAATAATATTTTTTTCTTCATCTATTCTATCCCAAATAACTTTAATTCTATGTAGTCCTTCATTATTAGCTTTTGATTGCAACGTTATTATTTTAGAAAAATTATCATAATTTATATTAATAATTTCATTGTATATAAGCTCATTATCTAAAAAAATCTGAAGTTTAGATGATTTGCCTTTAGCTTGTTTAGCATTTAGTACTACCTCGATAGGGAAAGTGCTGCCGATAGGTATTTTGTCATTACATTCGATTTTACTAACTATCAAATCTGTATGTACCGTAGTATCTCCTAATCCTATCGTATAAATCGGCACTTTCATTTGATTAAATAGTAAATGTGGGTCATTATTTTGAGTATTTATGCCATCAGTAAATAATAAAATAGCTTTTATGTTTTCTTTTTCATTTGCCTGCCTTAATGCTAGCTGCAATGCATCGTATATATTAGTGGCTTTACCATCAAAAGAAAAAGTTAAATTATTCTGTATCTTATCTGAAAAAGAATAATTATCAAAAATTATGTTTTTAGAATATTTATTGAAAAATTCCTGTATTGTGGGTTGTATGGAGGTATATAAAGGATCTACCTTGATAGATTGAGAGTTATCAATGAGAGTGATTATTTCGGGCGGATAAATTATTTTTTTATTTTTTTCAATAAAAGGAGACAAAAGTAAAAAAAATAGTAAAAAAAAGGTAATGCTACGAGTAACTAATAATATTTTTTTCCATAAAATAGATAGACTATCATAAGGATTTTTGAAATATAGCAACATAGCTAATCCTGCTGATATAGCAATAATTAATAATAACCACCATGGACTATAAGGTAGTATGATTTTCATAGATTAGCTATTAAAAACATAATTAAGTAAATAAGAAAAATTCTTTTCACAATTTAATAAATAATTAAAAAATAGCATTAATAGCTATAAATTAGTTATAAAACAGATAATATTATAGATGTGTGTTTTACATACGCATGCCACCGCATACATTTATCACCTGTCCACTTACATAACTAGATAAATCACTAGCTAAAAATAGTGCTACATTAGCCACATCATCTGGAGTACCACCTCTTTTTAGTGGAATTTTATTCATCCAATCTTTTCTAATATCATCAGGTAGCTGAGCAGTCATAGGAGTTTCAATAAAACCAGGAGCAATAGCATTGCAGCGAATATTACGAGATCCTATCTCCTGAGCTATACTTTTAGTAAATCCTATAATACCAGCTTTAGAAGCACTATAGTTAGCTTGTCCTGCATTACCACCTACTCCCACTACACTTGCCATATTTATTATAGAACCAGAGCGATTTTTCATAAAATGTTGCAATAGTGCTTTTGTCATATTAAAAACAGATTTTAGATTTACTTTAATGACCATGTCCCAGTCTTGTTCACTCATACGAAGTAATAGATTATCTCTAGTAATGCCAGCATTATTTACTAAAATATCAATCACAGTAAAATCTTTTAAAAGTTTCTCTGTGAAATCTTGACAAGCATTGAAATCGCTCACATCAAAGGCATAAGCTTTAGCTTTAATATTATATTTTTTTTGTAATTCAGCAATAAAATTTTCTACATCTGCATTAATAGCAAGGTCAGTAATTATAACATTAGCACCATTAAGAGCAAATTTTTCTGCGATAGCTCTACCTATGCCACGAGCTGCACCTGTAATCACAGCAGTTTTATTTTCTAATAATTTCATAATTATTTTTTTATTTGCAAAAATAACAATTTATTTAATCTTATCTAAAACAAAATCATAAATAGCTTCTACCTCATTTTGAGCTGTTTGTAGTAAATGTGAAGCATCTGATAAAATATTATCTGCCCAACTTTTATCTTTTAGCCCAGCCACATTAATAAGAACATTTAAGTAGGCACCTTTAATGGCAGTCAAGCAACATATAGCACCTACGCCAGCATCAGAAATAGAATTAGGATTTCCTATTTCAGCCATTTTTTTACATAATGGGATAGCCATATTAGCAGTTTTCATAGTACGATAAGGAATCTCCGTAGCATAGCGAGTAGCTTCTTCTATAGCTTGCCTTCTAATACTTTTTTGCTCATCAGTATCTTTAGGTAAACCAAAAGCATCCATTACTTTATTAAAAGCATTTGTATCCTCTTCTAAAAGTTGTACTAATACATCTTTAATTTTTTGACCTTCCTCTGCGAAATTACTAAACTCTTCCCATCTGTCGTCCCAACCTGGTTTATGAGAGCTAAGGTTAGCAACCATGGTAGCTAGAGCAGCACCTAGAGCACCTACATAAGCAGATATAGACCCGCCACCAGGAGCAGGTGATTCGCTAGCAGTCTCATCAGCAAATTCACCCATAGTCATTTTTATTAATTTCGGTGGTGGTTCATCTTTAGCTAATAAAAATTCTATAACTTTATTCTGAGCATCAAAAGGTTTCAAATCATCTAATCCCATGGATTTGATAGCAATTTTTATCAATTCATCTTCTGAAACGCCAGTAGAACGTTGTTGTTTTTTTAGGAAATATTTACCTGCATCTATAAGAACTGATTTCGGAATGAGACCCACAATCTCAGCTCCTGTTACTCTGATACCACGAAGTCTAGCTTTCTCACTAACCTCATCAAAAGCTATATGAACAGGAGTAACAGAAATATCAGTAATATTCATCGATACTTGAGCTATACCATATTCTTCAATAAACCAACCGATAGCTTTAGTAGCTTTAAGTGTTCCTGGGATATAAATAGTATTACCATTTTCATCTTTAACTATTTCACCAGTTATAGGGTTGCCTTTACGCATAGGTCTTCCTTTTTCTCTCACATCAAAAGCAATAGCATTAGCTCTACGTACAGAAGTAGTGTTAAGATTATAATTAATAGCAACTAGAAAATTACGAGCACCTACGGCTATAGCACCTGTCTTAGGTAAAAATTTTGCTGGTCCGAAATCTGGATGCCATAAAGGATCTTTTAATTTTTTTTCTAAGCCTTCATATTCTCCTGCTCTCACATTGGCTAGATTACGTCTATCTTCACTTTTTGCAGCAAATTCATATAAATAAACTGGTATGCCAAGCTCCTCCCCTATTCTTTTGCCTAATTTATTAGCATACTCTATAACCTCCTGCATAGTAATATTAGCCACTGGCACAAGTGGGCAGACATCTGTAGCACCAAAGCGGGGATGAGCACCTTTATGCTTAGACATATCTATGAGTTCAGTAGCTTTTTTGACAGCCTTAAAAGCAGCCTCTATGACAGCATCAGGTTCTCCAGCAAAAGTAACTACAGTTCTATTAGTAGTAGCCCCTGGATCTACATCTAAAAGTTTCACACCATCAGTATTTGTAATTTCTGCAGTGATTTGATTGATAATGTTCATATCTCTCCCTTCACTGAAATTAGGAACACACTCGATAATTTTTTTACCTGTAAGCATATAAATTTATTTTTTAAAAAATTTTTACGAAATTACTAAAATTATACTGCTATATAAAATTTAAACTTTTGTAATGACCATTAATACACATTTTGCTAATAATTTTAATTTTCTAAAAAATAATAATT
>JAGPGB010000111.1 GCA_018056215.1 Bacteroidales bacterium
AAAAATTATTTTTGTTTATCAATGGCTTGATGGTACAATTTTGCAACTTCTTCCCAATTAATTACTTGAAACCAATTATCAATATATTCAGAACGTCTATTTTGATATTTTAGATAATATGCATGTTCCCATATATCGATAGCTAAGATAGGTATACCCTTAGTTGGAGCGATAGACATCAAAGGATTATCTTGATTAGGTGTATTGATAATTTGTAAATTTTTGTTTTCATCGACTATTAACCAGGTCCATCCACTACCGAATAGACTAAGTGCAGATTTTTTAAATTGTTCTTTAAAGCTATCGAAAGAACCAAAAGATTTATTGATAGCATTTTTAAGTTTTTTATCTGTTAGTGGTTTACCTTGAGGAGCCATAATATTCCAAAAAAATTGATGATTCCAATAGCCACCACCATTATTTCTAACTGCTGTAGGCAGCATCTCTACATTAGAAAATATTTCTTCGATGCTCATATTTTCAGCTTTAGTACCTTTTATACTATTAATAAAATTTTCATAATATGTTTTATGGTGTTTAGAATAGTGTATTTCCATAGTTTTAGCATCAATAAATGGCTCTAATGCATCATATGCATAAGGTAATGGCTTGAATTCGAAATTTTGTCCTATTAATTTACTAGATAATAGTATTGTAATGATAACAATTAATTTTTTCATAATTTTATATTTTGTTTTTACAAAATTAACATCAATTAAAAAATAAAACATAGTAAATGATAAAAATCAGTGATAAACAAAAAGTAATTAATTTTTTTTAATTCTTTGTAGAGAAAGATGAACACCATAAGCACTCAGAATAGCAAAAATAATGAAAATTATTTTAGTAGATAAAACTATTGAACTAAAATGAAGGATTTGCATATTTCTAGTATTCACAAGTAATATCAAGCTAGAGGCCAAAGCCATAGAGATAAATTGTCCAAAAAGCCTACTGAAGGCTAAAAACGAAGATGCGAATCCATAAGCATTTTTATTAATAGAGCTCATCACTGCATTAGTATTAGGAGATGAGAAAAGTGCAAAGCCAAACCCAAGTATAGCTAAAAGAATTGCTAAAATAAATATTGGAATAGTTTCATTAATGAGTAATCCAATTAAGAGTAAAGCTCCTGATATAATAGCCATGCCATATGAAGCTATTTTACCTGGATTATGTTTATCTGATAAATGACCAAAAAATGCAGAAAATAAAGCCATCATTAGTGGTTGGAAACTAAGAACTACACCAGCTTGTATAGGTTTCATACCTCTTACATTCTGTAAATATATACTTAATATGTAGCTAATGGCAAAGGTAGTCGCATAATTTATCAAAGCTGCTAAAATAGAATGTGTAAAAAATATATTATTGCGAATAAATGGTATAGAGATAAACGGTTGTGGATGCTGCAATTCATATATTATGAAACCATAGCCAAATAAAAAGCTAATAGCAATAGCTATTAATGAGTTCCAATTCAACCATTCTAAGGCTAATACAATACCAATAACTACTACCACAAAAAGGCTATAACCATAAAAATCGAACTTGCTTTTTTCTTCGTTTTTCCATTCAGTTTTTACACCAAAGGATATAATTATTAATGCTAATATTGTAAAAAAGAAATTAAATAAAAATAAACTCTTCCATCCAAAATATTGAGTTAGAATGCCACCTAATAAAGGGGCCAATAATAACCCAACATAAGTAAATGTAGTTTGTATGCCTAAAACAAACCCCCGTCTATTGGTGTCAAAAGCTGATGCGATGAGTGCTGGAGCAGATGCCATAATCATCGAGCTTCCCAATCCTTGCAAAAATCTAAATATTACTAATAAATAAAAATTGTGTAAAAAAATTATTAGTAAAGATATAGCTCCAAAGACTATATTACCAATTAAAAAAATTTTTCTTCTGCCAAAATTATCTGCTAACCACCCTGATAATAATAAACCAATAGCAGATGCCAAAAGGAAGGATTTTGTTATCCATGCTACTTTGTCGACTCCTATGCCATATTCTATGTCTATCACTGGCATAGCGATATTTAGTGATGAAGACATAAAACTATTAAAAAATGAACCAATTACAATCGATATTAGCAACCATCTATTTTCTTTAAGTTTCATTTGAATAATGTTTTGGTAGTATTAAATTATGATAGCAAAATTATTTAAAAAAATCATAAGTAATTATCTTGTGATAAATATTATTTGAAATAATTATTATGAAAAGCAAAAAACTATTTCCAAGTAAGGGAATAGATCAATGTGTCAATGTCAATTTTTAAAAAATCTATTATTGGTTTTAGAGAATCATTATTAGGAATATTATTAAAATAAAGAGCTACACGTAAATAATGTTTAGAAGAATCTGTTACAAAAAATTGAATGGGAGAAGCAACCTCACTACCTTGAATATCATATAAGATGCCATAAACTTTATGTTCTGGCACATTAATCTCTATCTCCTGAATATTTGAACTTTTAGGAATATGTTTTATAACAAATGTACGTGAATCTTCCCGCAAATCTGGTAAATCATTTTTTATTTCTTTATATGTAAAATAAAGATATGCATTAAAACTTGGTATAGATAAGTTAAACCAAAATTTAGCATCTTCTTCTTTACTTTTGCCATTATAGGGTACCAATTTAGTATATACTGGATATTTAAACTTAAATGGATAAATAGTGTCTAACAAAACATATTGTTTTTGTGGTAAATCTACTCTCATATATCCGAATGGCTTGGGTGTAGGCACTGGTTCCTCTCGCAGACAACTAAAAAATATTATTATACAACTAATAATAATCAAATAGAAATAATTTTTAAAATTAATCATTATCATCTTGTTTTGTTGGTAAAAGTTCTACACGTACTACTTTTATTCTACGCTCATCTATAGACAATATTTTAAATTTACAATTTTTATAAAAAACTTCTTCATTTTTTTGAGGGAATTTACCTAAAAGAGTTAATATGACACCAGCTACAGTCTCTATTTGGTCTTCAAATTCTTCGAAATAATCTTCATCGCAGTGAATTAATTTAATAAAATCATTAAGACTAATGCGAGCATCAACCAGATATGTATTATCATCAATTTTTTTAGTAAAGATTTCATCAGCATCATTATCATGTTCATCTTGTATTTCGCCTACTATCTCCTCGAGTAAATCTTCTAGAGTAACTATACCAGAAGTACCACCATACTCATCTACTACTATTGCAATATGAATACGATTTTTTTGAAATTCTTTAAGAAGATTACTTGCGAGCATATTCTCAGGAATGAAAAATGGACTACGTATGTGCTTTTGCCAATAAAAATCTTCTTTAGCATTAGTCATATATGGTAATAAATCTTTTATGTATAGCACTCCTTTTATATTATCAATGTCTTTTTCATAAACTGGATAACGAGAATATTCATATTCTACAATTAAATCTATAATTTCCTTAAAACTTGATTCAATGGGAATAGCCACTACATCTACACGAGGCTTCATTATTTCTTTAACTTCTATCTCACTCAAGTTTATTACACCTCTTAATAAAACAGATGTCGTAGGTGTATTTATTGACTCATTATTTATCGATATTTGTATCGCCTCTGTCAGCTCATCTATAGTTACCTCTTCTTTTTTAGCAAATCTATGAGAAAATACTTTTTTTAATATTGGGAAAATATTTATTAAATACTTATTAATTGCTATAAATGGTATAAATATCCACAAGAAGTATTTAATTATTTTTTGAGTATCTACATATTTTATTATAAAAAAAGAAATCCATTCAGCAAATATATAGTCTATAAATATGACAATTAGAAATGCTAATAACAAAATAATTATTAAGTTAAAAAAAGTAAAATAATTAATTAAAAACAGCCACAAAAGAATTGTTTGTGAAATAATAATTAATATTCTAAATATAAACCAAGTAAATAAAGGGGATTCTGGCTGCTCGATAAAATTTTTAATATAAAATTCTATGACATTTTTGGGTTTTTGATTATTATCTGAATAATTGCTGGGAACTTGAAAAAATGAATATTCTAATAATGATATAATAAAATATATTAAAGTTGTTAGAGAAAACAATATTGCAAATAATATTCCCGAGATAAGCGGTATATCTTCCATTATGATAAACTATTATTTAAATTTATTAGAATGGTAAATCATCACTAGGTTCGAAATTATCTTCTGCCTCAAGATCATTATTAATAGGAATATTATTATATGGCTGATTAGTAGGAAAAGATTCTGAAGTGAATTTATCATCTTTACTAGATAACATTATTACATTATCGGCTACTACTTCATAACCTCTTCTTTGATTATTTTGATTATCAGTAAATTCATATGAACGGAATTTTCCCTCTATATAAACTGGCATACCTTTTTTGACATATTTTTCTACGATTTCAGCTAGTTTACCCCAAGCAGAGACATTAAACCATTCAGTATTATCAGCATTATCTCTACGCATAGTACTCACACCTACACTAAAAGATATTTTTTTATTATCTGGATTATCAACCTTAATCTCTGGATCTCTGCCTACATAACCTATTAATAAAACTTTATTTAATCCTAACATTTTAATTATTTTTTTCAAAATTAAATAAATTATTTTATATA
>JAGPGB010000112.1 GCA_018056215.1 Bacteroidales bacterium
GTTCCTAAATAAAAAAATATTTTAATAGTTTTTATATTAAATTTTTAAGTAAATTTGTTAAAATATTTATAAATGTACAAAAGTTTATTGCCATTAGAAATCGAAGAATTAGAACACATTCATTTCGAAAGAATAAGATATTATATACTTGATAACATTAATGAAATAAAAAATGGTCTGTATTCTAGATTAGAAATAAAAGATGATTGGTATGATAAGTTTATACTGACAAAAAATAATATAGCTTCTGATTTAGACATGGGAGCAGAAAGAATATTTCATTATGTTTTCGCACAAGGTATGAGAAATCCAAACTCTGCTCCAATAGGAGCTGATTTAATGTATGAAACTTTTGATTCTTTTATTCATATAGATATTAAAACTGCATCAGAATCTAATTGGGGAGATTATAAAGGGAAAATAGCTATACAACCTAATCAAACATCATATCCATTATCTAAATTTAATATCACGCCCAATTTACCAACTTATTATTCTAAAACTTACGAAAAAGATAAAATAATTTACAAAAAATTATCTTTAACATATTTTATAAATATTTTACATAAACATGCATCACAAGATATATATAGCATGATATTAGTATGTATGCCTAATGGAGAATTGTATAATATCTATAATGATAGTATATTGCAAGCAGGCAAAACTAAAAATAGTATTAGATATGCATATAAAGAAGAACCAAAATTTAAACTTATTTCTACTAAAATGAACCAAAATATATATAGAGTGGAATTTATAATTAAAAATAAACATTATACTCAAAAAGATATAATTGGTTTTTCTGATGAAAAATATAAAATACCAGTTTGGATAGAAATATGAAAAATGATATAATATTATGTGGTGATGTTTATGCTGGTTTGAGTTTTTTAAAAGATGATAGCATATCGGTAGCTATAACCTCACCACCATATTGGCAGCAGAGAGATTATAATTTTGATGAGCAAATCGGACAAGAAAATACTCCAAATGAATATATCGGTCGATTAATAAAAATATTTAATATTTTAAAAACTAAATTGAAAGATGATGGCGTTTTTTTCTTAAATGTGGGAGATAAATATCTAAATAAATATGGCAAATCTCACCTTTTACAAATACCATATAGATTGGCATATCACATGGTCAATGATGGCTGGTATTTGCAAGACATTATTATATGGTATAAAACAAATCATATGCCTTCTTCTGTAACCGATAGATTCACAAATACGTATGAACCAGTCTTTGTTTTTGCAAAAAATAAAAATAACATTTATAAAAATAGTCAAGGTACTATTTTTGAAATCGCTTTACAACAGACTAAATGGAAACATACCGCTGTATATCCAGAAAAATTGGTTTTGGAGCTATTGAACAAAGTTAATATTAAAGATGATGATATCATTTTAGATCCATTTGCTGGTACTGGTACTACTGCTGCTGTTGTTAAATCTATTAGAAATAATTTATTTAGTAAAAATATTTATTCAATATCAATAGAAAAAGGAGAAGAATTTGTAAATATAATAAAAGAACGAACTCAAATAGAGAAAATAATTAAGATAAAAGAAATAGACTATCAATGGGAAAGAGTAACAGATATAGATTTGAATGAAAATATAGAAACAAAAGTTTTACTAAATGATAAATATGGAGAAGTATTTATAGCCGAAAATTCTACAGAATTCTTATCAATTATCAAAGGCCTTTATAATAAAGATTTCAAAAGCTATCATCGTGAAGATGCTGTTCATTTTTTAGGTGTAAAATTTTTTAATTTAGATTGTTTATATTTTATACATAACATTAATGACTATGGTTATGTTTTAAGAAATATGATAATTGTTTCTAATGATAATAATTGGTATCCAGTGTTTATGATAGTAAATGATAGTACAAGGGTACAATATAGATTTTGTTTAGATAGACTGAGAGTAGAACCGAAAACCGTAATAGATAAAAATTGGTCAAATCAAAATTTTATAGGAACAAAGGTAATAAATAATCTAGATAAACATGCTAATGAAGGATATATTATAGATATCATAGAAAAATATTCAGATAATTTTCCTAAATTAGTTATGGTTAATTATAATAACAATATTTTTATAGAGCCTGTTTTACATTTATATGAAGATGATTTTTTAATGGAAGGATTATTATTTTTTTGTCCACATTGTAAATCTAAAATAAATGATTTTTATGATCCAATAGAAGATAATTATTGTCCACATTGTAAACAAAAATTGTATGACAAATTAGAGAATTTCCCTATTATTAAGGAGCCTAACGATATTTTAGAATTATTTGAAATATTAGATCAAAATAAAAATATAAATTTTGATGTTAATACAAAAATAATTAAAAAACCAACCAACAAGACTAACAGTAAATTTAATACATTACCAAAAATAAACTGGGGAGCATCGCCTGGTGCCAGAAAATTAATGATGGGAGAATATTTTAGCAAAAATAGATTATATAAGGTTAGTCAGCCATTAGTTGCACAATATCTTACTTTATTAAGAATAGAAAAAAATATGACAATTAATGATGTGATTAATTATTTTCCTTCAAATTATAAACACACTGTTGGGCATTGGTTTAGAAAAGATTTCGGAGGATCTATTCCTATACCACAAGATATTATAATATTAAAAAATATTTTGGATGACTCCATAGGCTTATTGAATTTGTTGGAAAAAACTGCTCTAAAATATCAAACTGTTAAGACTTCTAATAAAGGAAAAAATCCTGGAGATTTTATTTCTTTAAAAAATGAATATAAAATAAAAAAATATTTTGAAGATTTTTTATTCAAATGAATTTATTTTTTTAAAATCTAATTTAAGCTATAATTATTTGTGAATTTGATGAAAACTATTAAGCAATTGTACCCTCCATATCTATTAGCAATGATACTATATGTGCAAGCTGCATTGCTCTTGATAAACTTTCATATTTTTAATGCAAGAGAATTGTTAATTTATTTATCTTGGATACCATTGCTAATGCTACCATATTTTTTTACAAAAAAGAAATTTGTTTACATCATTGTTATTTCTTTATTTTTTTTAGAAGGATTAATAAATCTCAGTCATATTTTAGTAATAAAAGCACCAATAAATGCTTCGAGTTTGTTTGTTTTAATGAATACAAATATTAATGAAGCAAAAGAATTTATTAATTTAAAGTTTCACTTTACTTGGTTATTAGTAATTCCATACATTTTTATTTATTATTTAGCATTGAAGCATCCACCAACTATTGCTAAACAAAAAGGAAGCATATACATAGTAGCTGCTGTCTTGTTATTTTCTGTCATTTTCATTTCAGAAAATTTAATAAATAATAGATTGATTAGAAAAGGCATCCCACAAACTGCCAAAGCAATAATTTCTTTTAATAATGAGATGAAAACTTATAAAGCACTTAAATTAAGAGAGGTGAGTAATGTAGAAGTGAAATTAAAAACAGCAGAACAGTATCCACATGTTTTTGTGCTTATTATTGGTGAATCTTGCAATAGGAATCACATGTCTTTATATAATTATTATCGTAAAACTACTCCACACCTAGATAACAGAAAAGATATTGTTGTTTATACTGATGTAGTGAGTCCTTATTCTAATACTATCGGGTCTTTACTTACTGCTTTAACTGAATCTAATCTTGATAATAAAAAAGATTATGATAAAAGCATTAGTCTGATAGATATTTTTCATTCATTAGGATACAAAACGTTCTGGTTATCAAATCAAGCTCCAATAGGTGTATGGGATAATGCAATTTATAATTTGGCTAAAACATCAGATATTTGTGTATTTGTAAATAATGCAGCTAATACATCTTTTGAGAGCACTTATTTACTTTCATATGATGAAAAACTTTTTAAACCCTTTCAAAATTCATTGTCAGATACAGCAAAAAATAAATTTATCGTCATTCACTTGATGGGAAGCCATTCTAAATATGCCAAAAGATATCCACAAAAATTCAATAAATTTAATTTTGCAAATAATAATAAGGGAAAAATCATAAATGAATATGACAATTCCATCTTGTACAATGATTTTGTAGTAGATAGTTTGCTAAATATCTTAAAATCATATTGCAAAAATAATAGTACTGTGATAAGTACAGCTATCTATTTTTCTGATCACGGTGAAAATGTTTATGATGAAAATGATAATGTGGGACATGACTATGCAGATGATTTACCAAAAAATAATGTTGAAATTCCTTTTATCGTTTGGTGCTCTCCACAATTTCAATCTTTATATCCTGATAAATATAAAACGGCCTTATCCAATAAAGAAAAGCCTTTTGTCACAGATGATTTATTCCATGCAATTATTGATTTAAATGATGTAGATTTCTATGTATTTGAAGCAGAACGGAGCATTTTTAATGAATCATATAATGCTAATAGAAAAAGAATTTTAGAAGATAATAAAGATTATGACTCTAAAGCTAAATATATACGCTAATAAACCATTAGCACTTCATTATGTCATCATATTTTAAAAAATATATGTTACAAATGTAATAATGCTTTAGAATTTAATTACTAACTTATTATCAAGAATACAACCTTAAACTCTTGCTCTCTCTTTTTATTTCAAAGC
>JAGPGB010000113.1 GCA_018056215.1 Bacteroidales bacterium
ATATACTTCGCAGTTATTATTTTTTTTGATAAATCTCATAGTACTATCTACTCCCATTATCATAAAAGCAGTAGCTAATGCATCTGCTTCTGTGCATGAATCTGTTATCACTGATACACTTAATATATTTGATGGAATTGGGAACCCTGTTTGTGGATTTATTATATGATTTACTCTTTTATTTGTTGAGTTGTGATACTTCCTTGTTACTCCAGATGTAACTATTGCAGCATTTTTTACTTTTACTTTTGTTAAAACTTCTTGTGGGCTATATATACTGACTGGTGGTTTTTCTATACCTACTGTCCATGGATTGCCATTCGTATGGCTACCTTTAGCATATATTTCTCCACCGATTTCTATTAAATAATTTTCTATTTTTAGTGAATCAAATATTTTAGCTAGTTTGTCTACTGTATATCCACTGGCTATAGCATTGAAATCTAAATAATATTTTGGGGGTTTAGTTATTATTTTTTTATTACTATCTAATTTGATTGAATCTAATACAGTAAATTTTAATAATTCTAATACAAAGCTAGTATCTATCTCATTAGAACCTTTATCTTTTAAAAAACCATAATATTTTACTAATGGACCTATGGCTGGATTAAAAGCTCCATTTGTCAAAAGATTCATTTTTTTACTTTTTAATAATAGATTTATAAAATCTTCACTAGGATTTATCAGTGTATCTTTAGCATTGAATATACTAATTTCAGACGAATCATTGAAAACAGAAGCTACCATATCTATGTGCTGCAGAGTAGAATCAATAATTTGCTTAACTTTATTTTCGAAATTTTTATTTTGTTTGGCATACAAAATAATATTATAAGTAGAGCCCTGAGTCTCACCTTGATATACATATTTTTTATTTGTGCAACCTAAACATATGAATATTAGTATAAGTGAAATAATTAAAATTTTTGTTTTCATTTTTTTGTCAAATTTGTAAAAAATTATATAATTTTGGTAAAAATATTAAAATATAATAATATGAAAAAAATCAATTTACTTTTAATTTTTCTTACAGCTATAATTAGCATATCATGTGATCAAGATAAAGAGACTGAGGTACCAGAGCCTGCAGGTACATTTTTTAGAGCTACCATTGATGGTGCTACCAAAACTTTGACTGAAGGTGTGAACGGTTATGTAGTGCAATATTATGACACTTGCTATCCTATAGATACTTTTAATTATTATGAACCATCGATGAAGCTATCTCAAGAATCTCAGAATTATTATGTGTCTTCTAAAGAAGCTATCAGTTTTACCTTTAAAAATTTATTTGCATTTCATGATTCTATTACAAATAAAGATTCTATATTAGGTGTTTATCTCGATAAACATAGGGTAATTCCTTTTTATTCTTATACTTATGCTGATAATTTAACTAAAGGTGGATTGAATATAATATGGCGTGATGCTAATGGTAAAGAATGGGAAAGTGGATTAGGCACTCAAACAACTACTGTATCTGTAGATACTCTATTAATTGTTCGCAAACCAGGTATGACCAGTGAATATAAGCTTTATATTACTTTCGATTGCAAACTATATGCTGTAGGTACTACAGCTTATAAAGAAATTAAAGACGGTCGTGCTCGTATTTCTATTCGTAATACCTGCTTTTATTGATTTTTTAACGATAGTTTTACTAAATTCTCTACATGTGCAGTCTGTGGAAACATATCATATGGTTGTGTGAATGAGATAGAATAATTATCTAACAATAGTGAAATATCTCTAGCCTGCGTAGCAGCATTGCAACTAAGATAAATAATTGTTTTTGGTTTTATAATATTTATATTTTCAATAATTTTTTTATTTAATCCAGAGCGTGGTGGATCTAAAAAAATAATATCTGGTTCTGTAATTTCAGCAGTAGATACGATTTTGTCTACATCTCCCGTAATAAATTCTACATTATTTATGTTATTGCTTTTAGCATTTTCTCGAGCAGCAACTATGGCTTGTGGAACAGATTCTATACCAATTACCTTTTTTGCTTGTTTAGCTGCGAAAAGTGCAATGGTGCCAGTACCACAATACAGATCCCAAGCTACTTCATTATAAGTAATTTCGGATATTTCTATCATTTTTCTATAAATTATCTCTGATTGATCTGGATTAATTTGAAAAAAAGAAAATGGACTAATTCGAAATTTGAAATCATCAATTATCTCTGTCAAAAATTTATCTCCATATACATTGATGGCTTCTAATCCATCAGTAGAATCATTTAATCTTTTACTAATGGCATAGTTCCATGAGATATTTGGGAATAGTTCTATTAATTGTTTTAACAATTTTTCAATAGTTGAATTGTATTCAGCTATTACGATTATAACCATCCAATTGCCAGCTCTATTATTTCTTATAATTAATGCACGGAGGATGCCTTCTTGTGTTTTTCTATTATAATACGGTATATTGAGTGATTTACAAATCTCATTAACTTGATTTCTGATTTTATTATGAAATAAATCCATTAAATGACATTCTTCTACATTAAATATTCTATCAAATCTCTCTGGCACATGATAACCTAATGCTCTCAGATCTTTATTAGTATCTTCATATGCTTCATAATTATAAATCCATCTTTTATCAGTAAAAGAATATTCTAGCTTATTGCGATAATAAAATATTTTATTACTTGGTGCTACTGGAGGGACACAGTTTTTCATATGTAAAATTTTGAAAAAAGCATCTTCTACTTGAGCATGTTTGGCTAAAAGCTGATATGGATAATCTAAATGTTGCCATCTGCATCCTCCACATATATTGTAATGAGGACATCTGGGATCTACTCTATAGGAGCTATTTTTTTTAATATTTATGGCTATGGCATCAAAATAATTTTTATAATCTTTTATGATTTTAGCATCAATAAGGTCTCCAGGAGCTACTTTAGAGATTAAACCAACTTTATTATTATATTTAATGATACATTTGCCATCGGAGGCGAATCCTTCGACAATAATATTTTCAATTATTGTCCCTGTTAAATCATTTTTAGTCATAAATTAAATAAATTAAAAGAATTTGTAAGAGTAAGTATTAAATAAAAGATAGCAATTTATTTTGGAATTCAATAGTATTTAGATTGTAATACAAAACGCCCTGATAAGCAATTGATATTGCTCCATTTTGCTCACTAACAACAATGATGACTGCATCAGATTGTTCACTCAAACCTATAGCAGCCCTGTGTCTAGTACCCAATGAAGGATAAAGATCATTAAATTTGGTTTCTTCTGCTAATGGAAAAATTGTACGAGCAGCCACTATTGTATCTTTGCGAATGATCATTCCACCATCATGTAGTGGAGTATTTTTATAAAAAATAGTTTCTATCAATTTCCTATTTACTTCAGCATTAATAATAATACCTGTGGAGATGATGTCTTGTAATACTGTGTTTTTTTCTATCGCTATCAGAGCTCCAAATCCTTCGTGTGATAGGTGCAATGCTGCTTCTATGATTTCACTTGCTTTTTCACTGACATCATAATTAGGTAATTTGAAAAATAAAAAACGTTTTCTTTCATTTTGATTAAATATTCTAGTTTTTCCCAGTGGGGCTCCTATCATTGATAAAAATCTTTTTATCTCGTTTTGGAAAACTATAATTAGCATTATTATACCAGCACTGATGAATTGACCTAGAAAAGCACTGAACATCGGTAAATGAAAAATATTAACAACTTGATAAATAACTACAATTAATATTATTCCTAGAAATACTGTAAATGCTATTGTACCACGAATAAGCATATAAAATTCATATATTATCCATGCTACTAGCACTATGTCTATGATATCAGTAATGCTAAGATGTAATAATTGTCCTAAAATATTCCACACAGTTTTTTTGACAAAATTGCAAAAAAAAATTCAATTTTTATTTTTATTTTTGCAAAAAATTTTTTTAAAGGGTTGTTAGCTCAGTTGGTTTAGAGCGCATGCTTGACAGGCATGAGGCCAGCAGTTCGAGTCTGCTACAACCCATTTTTTTATATTTGTAATATTTCTTTTTCTTTCAGCTCTATTAGATTATCTATTTGCTTCATTGTATTATCTACTAAATCTTGGAATTCTTTTTCGCTTTTTTTAATTTCGTCTTCTGGCACACCTTCTTTTTCTAATTTTTTTAGTTTTTCTAAGTATTCTCTACGTATATTTCTGACAGAGACTTTAGCTTTTTCTCCTTCCATTTTAGCTAATTTCACATATTCTTTCCTTCGTTCTTCTGTTAATTGAGGTATATTTATTCTAATTATCTCTCCATTATTAATAGGAGTGAAACCTAAATTAGCATTTAGAATAGCTTTTTCTATAAATGATAAAACAGATTTATCCCACGGTTGTATTACTATTGTTTTGGCATCAGGTATGTTAATACTGGCCATCTGATTTAGAGGCGTAGGATTACCATAATAATCGATTTTTATCCCATCAAATAAAGATGGATGTGCCTTGCCAGTACGTATCTTAATCAACTCCTTATTTAAAAAACTAATTGTATTATTTAGATTTTCTTCAAATTTTTTCTTTAAATCTATTATTTGAGCTTCCATAATATTTTTTTGCAAAATTAA
>JAGPGB010000114.1 GCA_018056215.1 Bacteroidales bacterium
TTCTAAGTGCTTGTTCTCAAGGGTTTCCTTTAGTTTATCTAACTGATTTTTTAATTCATCACTATTTTTTCTATTTTGTTCCTTTAGCCATTTATATCTTTTTACAAAAGGAGAAAGTTTTTGATGACGATTAATAAGTCTTAATGCAAGGATTAAATAAATTATTATAAAAGCAATAGCTATTGATAGGCAAAGTGGATATTTAGGTACTAGCATAAGTAAATAATCATAAGTACCATGTGAAATAAAAGTTATCAAAAAACCATACAACATTAATTTTTTCTTTTTTCTAACAAAATTAAATTTAGCATAACCAAAGTAATACCCCATAGCAACTGCAAAAACAAAATGTGCAGGAGTTGGCATCAATGCTCTCATTAAGGCTACACTCCATATGTGGGACAAATCATTAAAGATAAAAGCAAAATTTTCTAAAAAAGCAAACCCCATACCTATAGCTACCATATATACTACACCATCTATTGGCTCATCAAAATAATGTTTAGGCCAAATAAACCATCTAAACATCAAAAATTTTATCCCTTCTTCTATAAAAGCAACAAAAAAGAAAGCCTCGACAAAAGCACTAATTTCTAATGGTATGTCCAATTTGATATTTGAAAAAATTAAATTTTCTAGTAATGATGCTGGTAGAGTAGATATCATACCTAAAATAAAAGCAAATATTAAATATTTGATAGGCTCTCTACTGTATTTATCTTTAAAATATATCAATAAGATAAAAAATATGGCAGGTAAAATTGCTAATATTATTGGTAGCATCGAATTATGTTTATGCAAAAATAATAAGTATTCTATAAATTTAAAATTTGAATTTTTAATTTATTTCTTGTAATTTTGTAATTAATATATTTTAAAATATGAATAAAATATTTATAAATAAGAATATTGATGCAGAGAAATTCGATAAAATAAAAAAATGGCCCATTTGGGAAAAAGATGTTTCACGTTTCTCAATTTCTTATGAATATACTGAAGAATGCTATATTATTGAAGGCAGGGTAATGATAGAATGCGAAGGAGAAATTTATCATCTCGAACCCGGAGATTTTGTTCGTATAGATAAAGGTCTATCTTGCATTTGGGATATTAAAGAAAAAGTACGAAAATATTATGATTATATAAAATGAAATTTAAAATAGGTGATAAAGTAAAATACCTCGATGAGATAGGAGAAGGTATTGTAAAAAAAATTTATGGCGATTTAGTAATCGTAGAGGATAGTCTCGGTTTTGAGATTCCCATGAAAGAAACTAAGTTGATTCTAGTAAAATCAGCTAATAATGTAGATGAAATTACAGAGAATAAACTCGAAAATACAGAAAATACTAAAAGTAAAAACACTAATATTCGCTCCGACAAATCGACAAAACAATTTAAAGATGGAATATATTTAACCATAAATCCACAAAACCCTAATATTCCTATTGCTAGTCCACATGCTGTGTATTTAGTGAATTTCACCTCTATGGATATTTATTTTGTGTTACACAAAGTTATTATTGGTCAAATAGAAACCAAACATGGTATTATAGAAAAATATTCAGCTATCAATATCGGCAATCTCAAAATAGAAGATATGCCTAATGAAATTGATTATGTTTTACAATCAATAATCATTTCTCGAGACAAAGTATTTTTACCTTTTCTACACCAGTTTCCCATTAAGAAAAATATGTTATTAAAAGAAGATAATTATTCGGAAAATCCATTTTTTAATGAGAAATCTATCCCTGTGCTAATTAGATTAGAAAGTGAATTGATAGAATATAAACTCAATAAAAAAGAAAAAATAGATCCAGAAATAAATATCAAAAAATCTAAAGAAAGAATAATAAATGAGACAAGTGTAATAGAGAAATATCTAAAAACTCCTAATTTGGCAGAGGTAGACTTGCATTTAGAAAAATTAGTAGATAACCCACAAAATATTAGCCCAGATATGGCTCTAAATGTGCAATTATCATTTTTTAAACAGTGTTTGGAATCTGCTATAGAAAAAGGAATAGATAAAGTAGTATTTATTCATGGTGTAGGTGCTGGAGTATTAAAAAGTGAAATGTACAAAATATTAAAAAATTATCCTGATCTATATTACGGTGATGCACCAATACGCCAATATGGCATTGGAGCTACAGAAGTTTACATTAAACCTATAAAAATATAAAATAATATGGCAAAAATTCCAATCGAGAATATACTATTTATAGATATAGAAACTGTGCCAATGGCTTCGCAATATGATGACCTTGATGAAAATTTCAAATCATTATGGGATAAAAAATCTGTTTATTTATCTAAAAATGATGAAGATGACCCATCTACTTTATTTGAGAGAGCAGGCATTTATGCTGAATTTGGGAAAATAGTTTGTATATCTGCTGGTAGAATACAAAATGATGAAATTAAAACAAAATCTTATTATTCTGATAATGAAAAAAAATTATTACAAGAATTTGCTGATGATTTATCTATCTTTACTAGAAATATTCCAAACTTATACTTGTGTGCACATAATGGCAAAGAGTTCGATTTTCCATTTATTATTAGGCGTATGATTATTAATCAAATTCCCATACCATATATTTTAAATACTCGAAATAAAAATAGATATGAATTACCATTTATAGATACTATGGAAATGTGGAAATTTGGCGATTATAAACATTTCACTTCATTAGCTCTACTTTGCGAATTATTTGGTATCCCAACTCCCAAAGATGATATAGATGGTAGCGAGGTAGCTCGTGTATATTATGAAGAGAATGATCTAGAACGAATAAAATCGTATTGCGAAAAAGATGTAACAGCACTCATAGAAGTATATAAAAGACTAGATTTCTAAATTATTTTTTAATTTTAAAATCAATCTCACCATTATCAAATTAATTTGATAGTTATTAATTTTGTAAAAAAAAGGAATATATAAATAAAATGATATGATTTTACATGTAAATAAAAAAATAGACAAAGATTTATTGCATAAATTACAAAATGATTATCAAACGACCATAATAGAAAAAGACGATTTTTTTATTATTATAAATTTAATAGATAATAATATAGAAAAAGAATTGCAAAATCATATAATATCTAAATACGATATTAAAACTGAAGCTCAGTTAAGTTCAAGAGAATACAAAGCAGCTACTACTCAAATTAATTTGCCATATGGGTATATAGGAGGAGATGAAAAAAATACTATGATTATAGCAGGCCCATGTGCAGTAGAATGTGAAAAACAAATATTAGAAAGTGCTAAATTTTTAAAATCATTAGGTATTAATACTCTGAGAGCAGGATTATATAAACCTCGAACCTCTCCATACACATTTCAAGGGTTAGGTGATGCTGGATTAAGCATATTAAAGGCTATAAAAGATGAATTTAACTTAAATATTGTAAGCGAAGTGAGAGATATAACTAATTTTGAAAAAATTGTAAATATAGTAGATATAGTTCAGATAGGAGCTAAGGCTATGTATGATCAGTCATTATTAAAAGCATGTGGAGAAATAAATAAACCTATACTGCTAAAAAGGCATTTCGCTGCTACAATAGAAGAATTGATAAAAGCTGCTGAATTTATCCTCTCTGCTGGCAATGAGAAAGTAATATTGTGTGAAAGAGGAATAAGAACTTTCGAAACTAAAACTAGATTTACCCTAGATTTGACAAGTGTCGCTTATTTAAAAAAATTCGTTAACTTGCCAATAATAGTAGATCCCAGCCATGCAATGGGATACTCATATGGAGTCCCATCTTTAGCTAAAGCGAGCCTGGCTATGGGAATAGATGGTTTATTGATAGAGGTACATCCTAATCCCCAAGAGGCTTTAAGCGATTCCAAACAACAATTAAACCATCACGAATTCACAGAATTATATCAATCATTAAAAGAAATTGCAAAAGCTACTAATAAAAAAATTATATAAAAATTATGTCAGAAATTTTAAAAAATAACATTGAGTATTTCATGGAGAGCCTACCAGAGCTAAGGAATATCAATAAAAACATTGATGAATACTCACTATCAGATATTAAAGCATTAGCAGATATATTTGCAGTACCCATAGACTACTGCTTTAAATATAAATTAAAACAAGAAGAAGAAAATATTAAAGAATTTAGTAAACACATTAAAATATTAGCATTAGATGTAGATGGAGTATTGACAGATGCAGGATTGTATATAACCACTAGTGAAGATGAGATTAAAAAATTTAATGCACAGGATGGGATAGCTATACAATTTGCAATAAAAAAAGGGATAACAGTAATATTACTAAGCTCGGGGCTAAGAGACGAAATAATCTCATATAGAGCAAGAATGTTGAAAATACCATTGTTCTATGTAGGCAAAGAATCTAAATGGGAAAAATTAAAAATGTTTGCTGAAGAAAATGGCATAAATCCTCAAGATGTTGCTTATATTGGTGATGATGTGAATGATTTAGTAGTATTAGAAAATGTAGGATTATCGGTATGCCCTCAAAATGCGGTATCAATAGTAAAAGATAATTCCAAAATTCATTTATATAAAAATGGTGGCACTGGAGCAGTACGAGAATTCATAGAGAGATT
>JAGPGB010000115.1:0-2812 GCA_018056215.1 Bacteroidales bacterium
AACGTCTCGTACAATCTTATACTCAGAGAAAAGGTATTAACTTTATGAATGTCAAAAAACTAAGACCTCCTACTGCTAAAGGCAATCCTAAAATTTATGACCTTTCTAATTTTGACGTTTCTTTTGCTTTCAACCAACTTTATATTCGCAACCCAGAGATAGAATACAATAAAAAGAAAGAATATACAGGTTCTATTGCTTATAATTTTAACACTAATCCTAAAAATTATGTCCCTTTCCAAAAAGTTAAATTCCTTAATAATAAATATTTGAAATTAATTGGCAATTTTAACTTTTATCTTTTACCTAAATCCATTTCACTGTCTACTGATATGTATAGACTATATGAAGAGAATAGATGGCGAAATAAAACCTCTAATTTAGTAATTATTGAACCAAATTTTATTAAAAATTTTACGTGGAATAGAAATTATTCAATCAAATATGATTTGACACGAAACTTGCGATTAGATTATACTGCTAATGCTAATGCACGCATAGATGAACCACCAGGTAGAATAGATAAAAGAGATAGCGATTATAGAGAAAAACGAGATTCTATAATCAGAAATATTACAAATTTTGGTAGAATAACTAATTTTAATCAAAGAGTACAAGCTAACTACAACCTGCCTCTCACATATATTCCTATTTTAGATTGGATAAATGCCTCTGTACAATATACTGGTAACTACATGTGGACAGCAGCACCACTTTATAAAGATTCTTCAGGTAAATATACAGAATACCCTTATGGTAATAATTTGCAAAACAGTCGTACTTTTTCTTTTAATGTTAACGGTAATTTTAATAGATTATATTCTAAAATTAATTATTTAAAAAATATATTGACCCCACCACCTCCTACTCGTCAACAAGAGGAAGATTCTACTAAAGAGGGCCCTTCTATTGGCAAACAGATTTTAGATAATGTTTTACGTTTCTTAATGATGACTAAAAATATAAGCATCAATTATTCTGTTTCCGATGGTAATATGCTAACTGGTTACAGAGGAGAACCACAAGCTCTTGGAATGGAGTTTGAACATATGACGCCAGGATGGGGATATGTATTTGGTTGGCAAGAAGACATAAGAGATAGATTAGTTGCTAATGATTTATTTACTAAAGATACTACTCTTAATACTCCTTATATTACTAATTATTCAGAAAATTTAAATATTAGAGCTACATTGGAACCCATTAAATACCTTTCTATAAATCTTACTGCTATTAAAAACCAAAGTTGGAGCAATAGAGAATATTTTAGATATAATGGAAGCGAATTTACATCATATACACCAATCACTACTGGTAATTTTAGTATGTCTATAATTAGTACTAAAACATCCTTTGCTAAAAATGCTAAAGATTTCTCTAATAAAAATTTTCAAATGCTTCTAGATATTCGTCCAGATATAGCTGTAATGGTAGCTCAACATAGTCCTGTGTGGAATGGTGCTTTTGTCACAGATTCGATTTCTGGAATACTATATCCTGATGGTTATGGACCTACTTCGCAGAATGTGCTAATTCCTGCATTTTTAGCTGCGTATACAGGACATAATCCAGAGAAATACGTTAAAACTATTTTCCCTTCTATTCCTTTGCCTAACTGGCGTATAAGTTATACTGGATTAAATAAAATTAATTTATTTAAAAAATATTTTTCTTCTGCTACGCTCACCCACGGATATACATCTAACTATACTGTAGGCTCTTTTGCTAATAATCCATTATTTTCTGATCCAGACAAAGATGGCTATACTACTGTGAGAGACGCTCTGCATAATTTCTTACCACAATATGAGATCTCTCAAGTTTCAATTTCTGAAAATTTTAATCCTATCTTGGGTATACAATTAAACTGGATAAATAGCTTAGTAACTACTTTAGATTGGAAAAAATCTAGAAATGTTGCTCTAAATACATCAAATGTTCAAATAACTGAAATTAATACTAATGAATGGGTCATAGGTATAGGTTATAGATTCAAAGACCTAAGTTTCGATATTCGCACTGGTGGACAAACCAAAACTATCAAAAGTGATTTGAATCTCAAAGCTGATTTGTCTATAAGAGATAATATAACAATACTTAGACGCATAGTAGAAGAGATAAATCAGGTAAGTGCTGGACAAAAAGTAATCTCGATTAATCTGTCTGCAGACTATCAATTTTCGAAAAATATCACCTTAAGAGCATTCTTTGACCAAATAATTAATAATCCACATGTGGCTTCACAATATTACAATACTTCAACCAATTTCGGCATAAGTATAAGATTTTCATTGGCTATGTAAGTAAACTATTTATGAAAATAATTTCTCAATTTTAATATACCCTTTTATAATTGATAGCTTTGATACGATAATAGTCAGAAACACTGATTTCCATATGAATCACCTGATGGGCTATGATTTTTAAATAAAACAAACAATGGAATATAGTTATTTGTGGCCATTGTGGAAAATAGTTTAATTTAGTTTAAATTCTTGTTTTAAACTTTTAAACCCTTAAACTAATCAACTTATCAACTCACCCTTTCTCCCCTTCTCCCACTCTCCTCGTCTCCCACTCTCCCATTCTCTCCATCTCAACTTCTCAACTCCTAAACTTATCAACTAATTGGTTTACACTAAAGCTCCTATTTCAAAAAGTTAAAAACATTTATTTCATAATTGTCCATTCTCTATGAGAGTTACGATAATTTCTATATTACGATCTTTACCATTTGGGTCATAAGTTTCTTTTAAATCTAAACCAAAAATTTTTGCTAGCCCCTGATAGATAGAAGTGAGAAAACCTCCAC
>JAGPGB010000115.1:2912-4557 GCA_018056215.1 Bacteroidales bacterium
CCATTCTCTATGAGAGTTACGATAATTTCTATATTACGATCTTTACCATTTGGGTCATAAGTTTCTTTTAAATCTAAACCAAAAATTTTTGCTAGCCCCTGATAGATAGAAGTGAGAAAACCTCCACGATAATCTTTAATTAAATTATAAGATGTCTTTTTAGTTTCTCTATAAATCAACTTTATCAAAATTTTTCCTTGTGTACGAGTAAGATTTTTTATATCTTTTTCATATTGTGCACGCAATTCTTTCTCTAATCTATCTTTTTCTTTTTCTAATTGTTTAGAATTACTAATACTATTGAGATATTTATTAATTTCATTCACTTTATTTGCAATCAATTTAGCATATGGATATGCTTTTTTAACATCACGTACTAATTTTGTATAAGCAATATATTCTTTATTAGAACCTTCAAATTTATAATAATAATAAGTGATAGTATCTAATGGCATATAAGGCAATGTATCACCATGATAAACTATAGCTCTAATCGGTAATTGATCAGCATTATTTTGTGCATTAAGGTTAAAAACTAAAAAAAAAAGTGGAATTAAAATTAATTTATTAGATTTCATGCAACTTGAGATTGATTATTCTCATTTTTATGCAAATGTTGTTCCACAAATTTTTTATCGATAATAATCTTTGATTCATCAAGATTAGGAGTGTAATACATAAGATCTATCATAATTTTTTCCATAATAGACCTTAGACCTCTAGCGCCGAGTTTTAGTTCATTAGCTTCTTGTACAATAGTATCTAGTGCATCATCACTAAACTCTAATTCAATATTATCAATTTCAAATAGAGCTTTGTATTGTTTAACTAAAGCATTCTTTGGTTCAGTAAGTATGCGTTTCAATACGTCATTATCTAAAGGTTGTAAAGTAGCTATCACAGGAATACGGCCAATAAATTCAGGTATAAGGCCAAATTTACGTAAATCTACAGGTGCTACATACTGTAATATATCTTTATCATCATCTCTGATAGCATTTTTAGAAGTTCCAAATCCAATAGTAGAAGTTTTCACTCTGTTTGCAATTATTTTGTCTAAACCATCAAAGGCACCACCACAAATAAAAAGAATATTTGAAGTATTAAGATGAATAAATTCTTGTTCGGGATGCTTACGTCCACCTTCTGGAGGTACAAAAACTATGGAACCTTCTAAGATTTTCAGCAATGCTTGTTGCACACCCTCTCCTCCCACATCTTTAGTTAAGCTAGGATTATCACTTTTTCTACTTATCTTATCTATCTCATCTATATAGACTATGCCCATTTCAGCTGCTTTCACATCATAATTTGCATTTTGCAAAAGTCTAGTCAGTATAGTTTCTACATCTTCTCCTACGTATCCTGCCTCTGTTAATGCAGTAGCATCAGCTATGGCAAAAGGTACATCTAAAAGTTTAGCAATTGTTTTAGCTAATAGCGTTTTGCCAGTACCAGTTTCACCAATTAAAAGTATATTTGATTTTTCTAATTCTACATCTTTGATATTAGGATTTAATATACGTTTATAATGATTATACACAGCAACAGATAAAACTTTTTTTGCATAATCTTGTCCAATAATATATTGATCAAGAAAATCGTAAATTTCAGAAGGTTTTTTTAATTTTAACTTATGAGTTTT
>JAGPGB010000116.1 GCA_018056215.1 Bacteroidales bacterium
AATCTATTCTTATTGAGAAATTCATATAGATTATCTAAAAATTCACGCTTACCTTCTTTAGTAAGAGCAAGAATCTTTTGAATGTTTTCAACTGTATATTCCATAATTTTATTTTTTACAAAATTAGTAAAATATTTAACATGAAAAGTGAAACATAAATGTAATTACAAATAAAAGAGAACACAAAGTGTTCTCTTTTATACCTTTTACTTTCTTAGTTCTCGCTTTCCTTTGCCACTAAATCATTTGCATTATGTTCTATCTTCAATTCTAACTGGCTGGCACCATCTTTATAGTCAAATATTACTTTATCATTTTCTGCAAGTGTTCTTTTTATTATTTCCTCTGCTAATGGATCTTCTATATATTTCTGTATTGCTCTATTTAATGGTCTAGCTCCAAATGCAGGATCCCATCCTCTTTCAATAATAAAATCTTTAGCAGCATTTGTTATTTCAAATCCAATTTTCATATTTTGTAATCTCACTACCAAACCTTTTAGTTCTATATCTATAATTTTGTAGATATCTACTTTTTGCAAATTTTTAAATATTACTACCTCATCTATTCTATTTAGAAATTCTGGTGAAAAAGCTTTTTTTAGTGCATTTTCTAATACACTTTTTGAGTAATCATCATCAATAGTTTTATTTGTTGGGTTAAAGCCTATACCTTTACCAAAATCTCTTAATTGGCGAGTGCCAATATTTGAAGTCATTATTATTAATGTATTTTTAAAGTCTACTCTTCTGCCCATGCTATCTGTTAGATGTCCTTCATCAAAAACCTGTAATAAAAGGTTAAAAACATCAGGATGAGCTTTTTCTATTTCATCGAGTAGTACTACGCTATATGGTTTTCTTCTTATTTTTTCTGTTAATTGTCCACCTTCTTCGTAGCCTACGTATCCTGGAGGTGCTCCTATCAATCTAGAGACGCTAAATTTCTCCATATATTCACTCATGTCTATTCTTACTAATGCATCTTCTGAATCGAATAAATATTTAGATAACATTTTTGCAGTATAAGTTTTACCAACTCCAGTAGGGCCTAGGAAAAAGAATGAACCTATTGGTTTATTCGGATCTTTAAGTCCAGCTCTATTACGTCTAATTGCTTTGACAATGGTATCTATAGCTTCATCTTGTCCAATGACAACTTTTTTGAGTTCATCTGCCATAGATATCAGACGTTCGCTTTCACTTTGAGCTATTCTAGCTACTGGAATTCCTGTCATCATAGCTACTACTTCTGCTATATGATCTTCAGTAACTATCTCTCGATGTTGAGCTGCTTCTTGCTCCCATTTTAGTCTCTCTTCTTCTAATAATTTTTGTAATTCTTTTTCTTGATCCCTAAATTTAGCTGCTATTTCATATTTTTGTTGTGAAATAGCTTTTAGTTTATTTTGTTGAGCTTCTTCTATACTTTTTTCGATTTTCAAAATACTATCAGGTACTTTAATATTTTTAATATGTACTCTAGCACCAGCCTCATCCATAACGTCAATAGCTTTATCTGGTAGAGCTCTATCTGTCATATATCTATCAGTCAAGTATACGCATGCTTCTATAGCTTTATCATCATATTTTACTAAATGATGATCTTCATATCTTTCTTTGATTTTATGTAATATTTCTACTGTTTCTTCTGGATTAGTGGGATCTACTAATATTTTTTGAAATCTACGTTCTAGAGCACCATCTTTTTCTATATATTGTCTATATTCATCTAAGGTTGTAGCTCCGATACATTGTATATCTCCTCTAGCTAAAGCTGGTTTAAACATATTTGATGCGTCCATTGATCCTGATGCACTACCAGCACCTACGATAGTATGCAATTCATCTATAAATAATATTACATCTGGATTTTTTTCTAATTCATTAAGTAGCGCTTTTACTCTTTCTTCAAATTGTCCTCTATATTTAGTACCAGCTACTAAAGCAGCTAAATCCAGGGCTACTACACGTTTATTATACAGAGTACGTGGAATTTTTTTCTGAGCTATGCGAATAGCCAATCCCTCCACGATAGCACTTTTACCTACACCAGGTTCGCCTATTAATACAGGGTTATTCTTTTTTCTACGGCTAAGGATTTGTACTACTCTTTCCATTTCTTTTTCTCTACCAATGATAGGATCTAGTTTGTTATCTATAGCCATTTGTGTCAGATCTCTACCAAAGCTATCTAATACTGGGGTTTTAGATCTTTGTTCTTTTCCTGTTTGAGCGAAACGTCTTGAGGTACCACCATATAATTCGTCTTCATTATCTTCGTCTTCATCATCATCTTCTAATCTAAATGAAAAATTAGTACTCTCATCACTTTTATTTTTTAAATTTGAAGTGATGTATTGTTTCACATCAGTATAGTTCATACCTTGTTGTTTCAAGTAATCTCCTACAATGTTGTCTTTATATTTTAGGAATGATAATAATAGATGCTCTGTGTCTGCTCTTTCAGCACCAAGTGCTCTCGCCTCTAAATATGAGATTTTTAGAATTTGCTCTGCTTTAGATTCGAATGGTACTTCATTAAGGTAATTGATATCACCTACAATGCCATCAAAATTAAACAGTTGACCTTCACTTTTTTGTGATTGTATTATATCATAGAAATGCAGCCTGGCATCTGTAGGGTCAACGTTAAATTTTCTCATTATTTCAGTAGCATCATTTTTGGGCTCCATCATTAATCCTAAAAATAAATGTACATCATCTATAAATGGGAATCCCGATTTTATAGCTTCTTCAGTAGCTTTTTTTAACACATTCTTTATTTGAATAGTGTAGTTTGCTTCCATTTTTATTTTTCTCCTTTTTTTATTTTATACAAAAATAATATTTTTTTTAATATTTTATCTTTTTCTCAAAAAAAATACCATTATGATTATTAGATTTTTTCTGTAATTTATATGTTATTTTGTCAGTTATGTTTTTATTAATTAAATAAAATCATGATAAATGATTATTCAATATTTATGTATCATTTATACTTTTTTTTTAAATAAAAATTATATTATTAGTTCCATTTATATTAATCTGAAAAAAATTTATTTTATCTATTTTAATTTTTTTATATAATAATTAACAAATTTATTATTTTTGCAAATCTTTTTAAATATAAAAACTATGATAGAGAGTAATTTACAAAATTTTGTTAGTCAATACACTGAACCACAAAAAGTGCAAGCAGAGGGCTTATATCCTTATTTTAGAGTATTGGAAAGTGGACAATATCCTGTTGTAAATTATGATGGCAAACAACTATTAATGTTTGGATCTAATAGTTATTTAGGATTAACTAATCATCCACAGATAAAAGAAGCTGCTAAAAAAGCCATCGATAAATATGGTACTGGCACAGCTGGTTCCAGATTTTTAAATGGTACAATAGATTTACACATAGAATTAGAAGAAAAATTAGCAAATTTTGTTAATAAAGAGGCTGCATTAGTTTTTAGTACAGGATTTCAAACTAATCTAGGCGTAATATCCTCTATTACTCGTAGAAATGATTTTTTGATAATAGATGAATCATCTCATGCTTCTATTTATGAGGGTTCTCGACTTAGTTTTTCTAAAGTATTGAAATTTAAGCATAATAATATTCAATCTCTAGAAGAAACCCTTAGCAAGATAGAAAATGACAATCAAAATTCAATAAAATTGATAATCGTAGATGGCGTGTTTAGTATGGAAGGCGATATAGCTGATTTACCTCATATTAATGAATTAGCTAAAAAATATAATGCAAGCATAATGGTAGATGATGCTCATGGACTTGGTGTAATGGGAAATAAAGGTAAAGGAACGGTACATCATTTTGGTTTGGATGATGATGTAGAACTTATTATGGGTACTTTTAGCAAAGCACTTTCTACAGTAGGTGGATTTATCGCTGGTAGTAAAGAAGTTATTAATTATTTAAAACATAATGCTAGAACTATAATTTTTAGTGCAAGCCTTCCTCCATCTTCTGCTGCTGCTGTGATAGAAACTCTAAATGTCATTGATGAAAACCCAAAAATAATCGATAGATTATGGAAAAATACTCATTATGCTCAAAAATTACTCAAAGAGGCTGGCTTTGATATTGGTAATAGTCAAACTCCTATAATACCTATTTATATTAAAGATGACAAATTGACATTCAAATATACAATGGAATTATTCAGCGCAGGAGTATTCGTAAATCCCGTAATTCCTCCGGCAGTTAAAGAAGGTCATAGTTTAATAAGATTTTCTATGATGGCTACTCATGAAAAAGAACACATAGAAAAAGGAATTGAAATATGTGCTAAAGTAGCAAAAAACTTAGGAATAATTTAATACTAAGTCAATTAATTTCTAAAAAAATACAAAAAAATGATTGAGATTTTACAAGTAAACAATAAAAAACTTCTTAAGTCATTTATAGATTTTCAATATGATCTATATGCTAAAGACCCTAATTTTGT
>JAGPGB010000117.1 GCA_018056215.1 Bacteroidales bacterium
TGAGTGCAAAATTAATCTTAATTTTCTAACTGACAAAATTAAACTTAAAAATTTTTATAAATTAATTAAATTTTTTGTAATGCTTGATCTATATCTTCTAATAAATCTTCGATATCTTCTATACCTACAGATAAACGAACAAGACCTTCAGTAATAAATGCAGCTTTTTTAGCTTCTTCTGATACATGAGCATGGGTCATAGATGCAGGATGCTGAATTAAACTTTCTATTCCACCTAATGATACTGCTAGTGCTATTAATTTTACTGAATCCATTAGTTTCTGGCCAGCTGCATAACCTCCTTTTAGCTCAAAACTTATCATGCTTCCTGGTCCACGCATTTGTTTTTTTGCTAAATCATATTGTGGATGAGATTTTAAACCAGGATAAGCTACAGATGCGACTTTATCATGTTTTTCTAAAAATTCTGCAACTTTTTGTGCATTTTCCTGACATTTCATTACTCGCAAATTCATAGTTTTAGAACCTCTATCTACTAAAAAAGCTTGATGTGGGTCCATATTAAATCCCATATTTTTAAATGTGGGATATATTATCTTGTATAATTCTTCAGTTTTTGCTATTACAGCGCCACCTACTATATCTGCGTGACCATTAATAAACTTAGTAAGTGAATGTACAACTAAATCTGCACCAAAATCAATGGGATTCTGTAGAATAGGTGATGCGAACGTATTATCTACGACTACATAAATATTATGTTGTTTTGCTATTTTGCATATAGCTTCTAAATCTGCTATTTTCAATGTAGGATTAGCTGGTGTTTCTAAATATATCACTTTTGTATTTGGCTTAATGTTTTCTTCTATTAAGTCCAGATTACAAGTATCTACAAAAGATATGTTTATACCAAACTTTAGGTAGCTTTCAGTAAAAACATCAAATGTGCAACCATATATAGCATCGGTACTGATCATATGATCTCCTGCTTGTAATAGGCTTAATAGGGCTGTATTAACAGCAGCCATACCAGATGCACATGCTAATGCATCATATCCATGCTCTAAAAGTGCTAATTTCTTTTCTAAAGCTTTAATAGTGGGATTACCTAATCTAGTATAAATGTAGCCTTCTTCTTTGCCAGCAAATCTATTTGCTCCTTGTTGTGCATCTTTAAATTTGAAAGTTGATGTTTGATAAATAGGGGTTACTACACTACCCATTTCGTCCTCAATTTCACTACCATGCACTAAAATTGAATTAATCTTCATAATGTTATTTTTTTTAGCAAAATTCGTAATAATTTTTTATATAATGTCTTTTAAATTATTTGTTAAGTAAAATATTATTTTTAATTTTGCCCATAGTTTTAGTGTTTATTAATCATGTTTTCTTGATTAATAGACTAATAGGGAATCGGGTGTGAATCCCGAACTGTGCCCGCAGCTGTGAGCTCTTTTTTTATTGCCTCTATCTTTTAGATTATTAGCCACTATCTGTTTTCAGATGGGAAGGTGATGGAGGTGAGCAAGCCAGAAGACCTGCTAAAACTTTTTATCCTTTTATAGGACTATTCTTTTCGGGGTCAAAAGGAATAGAAATTGTTAAAAATCATCTTAATGATTAAATTTTTACGACGATTAATAGTTTTATTTTGTTTTATTATAATTTTATTAGTGTCATACCATTCTTATTGTCAGGATACTATATATTTAAACAAAATTGAAATCATTGATTTTAATGAAAAGCTTGGTAGACTTTATCCTCATATTAATTCTATTTCTATTGATGATTCTATGTTTTTCATTCCTATTGCTGAAAGGCAATGGTTACATATGATTAATAAGCAAATGCCAGTTTATCTTAAAGAATATGGCGTTCAGAATGCATCAATGTCGTTTCGTGGTTTTGGTGCTGGACATACTTTATTGATATGGAATGATATTCCACTTCTGTCTTATTCTCTTGGGCAGAGCTTGTGGTCGTCGTTTTATTCAAATAATTTTAATATTAGTAACTATGAAGGAGCTTTTGCTTCTTTAGGTTATCCTGGAGCTTTAGGTTCTATAATAGTAGCAGAATCTATCCTATCTGATTATAATAAATATAATGTTGATTATTCATTCGCTAATATCAAAAATAATGATTTTGGATTTTCTGTATTACAACAATTACATAATGGCAATGCTTTTAGAGTGCAATACAATGGCAATTTTGATAAAAATTATTATAATTTTAATAATCCTATGCATAATGATACATTGGAAAAGAAAAAAGATAATGAACACATAGGCCATCAATTAGCCTTTGACCTTAAATATAATAAATGGCAGACTGGATTTAATCTGCAACATCATCTAAATGAAGTACCTACATCTATTTTAACTGCACAAATAGATGAAGACGCTACTCAAAATGAAGATATTCAATTATTTTATCTTAGATATAATTGGTCATCTACTTATCATTGGCAACATTATTCATCTTTAGGATGGTATAGTGAGCAGTACAAATATAATTCCTATTTCCCTTTAGCAGAGACTATTTCTAAAAGTTTTGCTCCACAGTTTTATCATCAATCTACTCTCACTAAGGACAAAAATCAATTGTTGATGAGAATTAGGTTTGCATACCAATATTTGAATAGCTCTGCATATCATAAAATCGCTTATAGATATATTACAGATCAATCTTTTATTTACAATTATGAAAAAAATGGTTGGCAGTTCTGGATTAGTGAGCAATTACAAATTAAAAATTTTCAAAATTTTTATCCACAAGGTGGATTAGGTATCAGTAAAAAGTGGAAATCGGGTAATCATAATTTCATTGTATCAAGTGCTTTTAGTCACCTAGAAAGGTTACCTTCATTCAATGATTTGTACTGGGTGCCAGGTGGTAATCCAGATCTAATGCCAGAAGCAAGTAATAATGCTGATATTAAAATGAAATGGATAATGAGCAAAGGTTTTATAGCGTCTATATTTGAGATAAATCCATATTATTATTTTACAGATAATTTAATACAATGGAAACCATCTGATAATCAAGCT
The DNA here is from genome assembly GCA_018056215.1 of Bacteroidales bacterium. Classification (GTDB taxonomy): domain Bacteria; phylum Bacteroidota; class Bacteroidia; order Bacteroidales; family DTU049; genus DTU049. Next base: position 3,015 of record JAGPGB010000117.1, read on the forward strand.
ATTTGGACACCTATTAATATTAATAAAACTATTCAATATGGTTTACAGGCTAACTGGAAGATGAATTTTTCATTTAAAAAATTTGTTTTACGTTTTTCATCAAACTTTTTAGCTCAGCATGCAGAAGATAGAGAAGCTCATAAAGAGCTTATTTATGTTCCTAAATATATTTTTAATGAAATCATAGATCTATCTATAAAAAATCATTGGATGATAAATTATGAATTCTCATACAATTCTAAGCGTTTTACTACTTTTGATAATGATAGATTTCTACCTTGGTATACAATTCATAACCTTGGGTTGTCATACAAGCACAATATTAAAAAAATATCTATACTCTATAATTTGTGGGTAAAAAATCTAGCTAATGCCAATTATTATACTGTAGCTTGGTATCCTATGCCTAAAAGATATTTTATTTTTTCAATTCATATCGAATTATAATTTTTTAAACCAATAAAAACAAAATTATGAAAAAGTTAAATTTATTTATTTTTTTAATTTTTGCTCTCATTTTTATTAGTTGTAATAATGATGAGCCTAATGAGACTACTGCAGATAACAATAATGATAATAGTCTCATAAAAGATGGGATCCTTATTGTAAATGAGGGACTTTTTGGCCAAGGTAATGGTGAAATTTCTTATTATGATTATGCTTCTCAGACTGTGAAACATCAAATTTTTTATTATTCTAATAAAAAATTAATTGGTGATACACCATATAGATTAGCTATCTCAAATGATGCTGCTGTAATCACTGTGAATAACTCTAATAAAGTTTATATGGTAAACTTGCATAATTTTTTACTTCTCAGCGAATATGATATACCATCTCCCAGAGAAATATTCATTAGAGATTTGCGACATATTTATATATCTAGCCTATCAGAACCTTATTTATATGTAATAAATGCTATAGACAAAAATTTTTCAAAAATATATTGTGATAGACCTTTAGAACAAATAATTGAAGTGAATAGTAAAATTTACGGATTAGCTTGGTCTAGTTATTATAGTGGAAAAGCTAATAAATTTGTGATGGTTATCGATCCAGCTCAAAATCTATTGATTGATAGTATATTAGTCGGGATAGAACCTCAAACAATTGTAAATAAAGATAATTACTTATGGGTACTGACAACTGGTGGATATATGCACGAGGAGAATGCTAAAATTTCAAAAATTTCTTTGAATAATTATCAAATTGAGCACTCTTGGACTTTCCCTAATAATAATGATTATCCATCTTATTTAATTATTAAAAATAGCAAAATGTATTTTCTCAATAATAATGCTATACAATGCGCTACTATTGATGATCAAAACATATTGACTATCAGTACTTTATTCACTGTCTCTAGTGGCTCCAGTTTGTATTATTTAATGTGGGATAATGATGCTAACTGTTTTTGGGTGAGTGATGTAAAAGACTATATGCACAATGG
>JAGPGB010000118.1 GCA_018056215.1 Bacteroidales bacterium
TATGAGGTAGCGATAGTTTTACCTCGCAATCATAGAAAAGCTCGTGCTATAGCTTCACTTTCTTTTATTCTCATTATTATTTTTTCTTTATTATCTAATGTATTATTTTTTTTAAAAGATTTCATCACGCAAGTATACAATGATCAAGTATTACCTCAATATATTTGGTTAGTTAGTATAGCAGTGCTTGTAGTAGCCTCTTATAATACTTTCCATAATATTTGTTTGCGTTATGGATTATTCAGACATTTATCTTACAGTAAAATAGCACAATCTACTGTGGGTCAGCTTTTAATAGCTGCGTGGGGCTATTGGCAGTGGGGTGGAAACGGACTAATTTATGGTTGGTTTTTGGGACAATTACTATCTATGGTTTATCTCTACGTTATTATTAAGCAAAAGACTGATTTTAAGCTGTTATGGAATTTCAAACTCATTAGAAAAGTAGCTCATGAATATAAAAAATTCCCATTAGTGAATAGTGTGCACACAGTTGCTGATACTTTTTCTCAACAATTTTTTCTCTTTTGGCTTATTACTTATTTTTTTGGTGCAGAGACTTTAGGCCTTTTTTCTATTGTTATTAAATATCTGAGAATACCTATACAGCTTATTGGCAATGCTTTATCTCAAGTATTTTATAAAGATGCTGCTCAGACTTATCAAGATAAAAATAGTCTTCAAAAATTATTTTTAAAAAATTTAAAAACAACACTTTTATTTGCTTTACCCTTTCTTTTAATTATTGGATTAGGTGGTAGAGTACTTTTTACATTTTATTTGGGAGATCAGTGGTCTCAGGCTGGCGTATATGCTCAATATTATGTTTTATCAATGTTTTTCTATTTTCTTATTTTGCCTGTTAATTCATTACCTTTAGTAGTAGATAAACAAGAACTAGATTTTGTTTTTGCTGTTATTAATTATGTGTTAAGCTTAGGCACTATTATTATAATGGCTGTGGTTGGTTATTCTTTTGCTAAAATATTGATAGCATATACTATTGTACAATCTGTCGTCTACATTTGCACTGGTATATGGTATTTTTATCTAGCTTACAAAGCTGACAAGTCTAATATGAAAATCAATAATTAGTTTTTCTATACTATGTCTAATGATTTACAATAATAATTTTAATTTTGCGTTTAAATATTTATGAAAAAAATTAATATTACTATTTTACTTTCGATTATACTTATCACCAGTTATGCTCAGAACGAGAGTATGATGAATCTAGTTACTTTTGATATGAAGCCTATACATTTTGGGTTTATACTAGGGCTCAATAGTATGTCTTTTAGTACTAAAGTGAAACCCAATGATACTCTTCTAACTGCTGTTCCTAGACCACAAAGTGGCTTTGAAATTGGCATTACTGCAGATCTTCGTTTAGCTTCTCATCTTAATCTCAGATTTATTCCTGGCCTTTCTTTTGGCACTAGAAAAATCGACTTCACTCTCAGACAACCAGATGGTTCTATAGAGGCTGTTACTAAAACCGCTGAATCTACTTTATTAGATTTTCCTCTTTATTTTAAATACAAAACGGATAGATTGACAAATTTCAGAGCATATGCTTTAGCTGGAGCTCAATATAGCATAGATCTAGCTTCTCAAGCTAAAAAAAAAGAGGATAATTTGGAACTTTTGAAAATTAATCCGCATAACTATCAATTTATCATTGGTGGTGGTACAGATTTTTATTTGAAATATTTTAAATTTGGTATAGAAATTAGAATGGCTTATGGCATTAATGACATCACTACTCGTAGAGGAACTGTTTTTGACAAAAATTTACAATACATAAAATCAAAAATCTTTTGGGTTGTTTTTACTTTTGAATAATTTTTTATTAAAAAATTCTTTTCTAATTTTGTTAAATAATTAAATTTAATCCTAAATGAGAAAAATATTGAATCTTCTTTTATTGATGGTTTTATCTGATATGATTTTTGCTCAAGAGTATTTAACTCCACTCAATTATAATCCGTATTTAATGAATTATAAAATATCTAATGACAAAACTTACAATAAATCTATTAATCAATTAAAATTACCCGTTGTAATTGATTTAGCTAATAATTATGGTTTTCCATCAAGTAGATTTTTTACTGATAGTACTGCTTTTAGTAATAATGAATATTCATATAAACCATTTACCAATGGTGTTATTACTCTTGATGCTTTAGATAAATTTGGTAAATTATATGAACATGCTCAATACACTCCATTTCCCGCTGATACTCTTACTTCATGTTATATTAGATTAGATAGTTTTTTTGTTGGTGTGCAACATCGGTTGCATATTAGTGATTCTATTTATTTTAGTTTTGCTTTTCAGCCTCAGGGTTTAGGTGATGCTCCAGAAACTAAAGATTCTTTAATTTTAGAATTTTACGATAGTATAAATCAAACTTGGCATAAAATGTGGGCATGTGAGGGTATGCCCTTGCAATCTTTTATTGACTCTTTCGGTAACCCATGGCAGGTAGTGATGATACCTTTGTTAGATGATTATTTTTTAAATTCACATTTTAGATTTAGATTTCGTAATTATGCTAGTATAGCAGATAATCAAATTCCTAATTGGAATGGGAATGGTGATATTTGGAATATAGATTATATTATTATTAATAAAAATAGACACCACGACGACACATTGCCAGTAGATTTGGCTTTCAGAGGTCAGAAATATTCTTTATTAAAAAATTATGTTTCTATCCCTTGGCAACAATTTTTAGCTAATGCTAATGATGAAATGGCTACTGGTTTTTCTATTCCTTATTCTAATTATTCTAACCAGACTTGTAATGTTACAGAATATATTAATATTGTTGACAAAGCTGGCATTGGAACTCCATATAATCCATCTTTGAGTGCTTTAAATGTTTTTCCATTTTCTGATACAATCTTTACTAGGAATTCTTTACCTTATACTTTTAATACAAATTCAGATAGTATTGCAGAGTTTATTGTTACTTTTGCTATTAATACTGCCACTATTCCTGATACTATTACTCAAAATGATACTATTAAATTTAATCAAAATTTTTATAATTATTTTGCTTATGATTGCGGAATACCTACAGCAGGATATGGTTTATCTGGTTATGATGCTAAACTAGCTTATAAATTTAGATTAAATTCTCCAGATACTCTCAGAACAATTCAAATATTTTTTAATCCCTTATCTTCAATGGTTGATTATGATTATTTTGGCTTGTATGTTTGGAATGATCTTAATGGGACACCAGGTAATGTCATTTATCAAGAAGATAAGCTTTTACCTCAAAGCCTTGATGAACTTGGTAAATTTTATAATTATATTCTAGATCAGCCTCTCGCTTTACCTTCTGGTAATTTTTATGTTGGTTTTATACAATATCAAAATAATAATATTAACATCGGCTTTGATATGAATAATGATGCTCACCAGTTTCTTTTTTATAATGTAGATGGCACATGGAGAAATTCTCAATATAGTGGTGCTTTGATGATGAGACCTATTATTGGTGATAGTCCTTATCCTTATATTTCTTCTACAGATAATTATCAAAGTCTCTCTGATATTAGTGTATATCCCAATCCTGTTTCAGTAAATTCTTATGTTAATATTTTAGCACCAAATTTGGAGCAATGGCAATTATTTAATATTAGTGGCGAATTGATATCTTGCGGGAATTCTAATAGTTTTTCTATTGCTAACTCAGGTATATACATCCTTAGAATTAATAAAATGTATAATTATAAAATTATAGTATTTTAATAACTTTTTTATGTCTAAAAAAAATAAAATCACTATTAAAGATTTACCAAATATTGAGAGACCAAGAGAAAAATTAATTAAATATGGTCCAGATAAACTATCTGACCAAGAATTATTAGCTATTCTATTACGTTCAGGGACTAAAGACGAAAATGTTTTAGATTTAGCAGGCAATATTTTAAAAAAATTTTCTAAAGATAAATTACCTTATTTGAATTATGATGATTTAAAAGTTTATCCTGGACTAGGTCCTGCTAAAGCTTGTGAAATAATTGCTTGTTTCGAATTGGGTAAAAGATTTTTAAAAGATAAACAAACTAGACTCTATATGAAGCCCTCTCAAGTATGGGAAGCTTTGAAAGATATTAGAGAAAGCAAAAAAGAACATTTTGTTATTTTTTATTTAGATACTAAAAATCAAGAAATCACTCAAGAAATTATTTCTATAGGTACTCTAAATGCTAGTTTGGTTCATCCAAGAGAAGTTTTCGAACCTGCTGTCAGAAATCTGGCTTCTCAGATTATTGTAGCTCATAATCATCCATCTGGTGATAATACTCCTTCTCAAGAAGATTTAAATATTACTCAAAAATTAGTTGAATCTGGTAAAATTCTTGGTATTGAGGTTATAGACCACGTTATTGTTTCTAAAAATGACTTTTTTAGTTTTAGAGATAATAAATTAATATAAAAAAG
>JAGPGB010000119.1 GCA_018056215.1 Bacteroidales bacterium
GATCGTATGGGACCAAATAATATAGTTATTGGTTGGACGCCTGATAGCAAATATATCATTTATCGCAGTCGCAAAAAATCTTTTAATGATTTTGTAGGTCAGCTGTTTCTAGTATCAATAGATGGTGGACTATCTACTCAATTGCCGCTATCTACAGGTGGATTCTGCTCTTACTCTATAGATGGTAAATTTTTGGCTTTTAATAGAGTTTTCCGTGAATTCAGAACGTGGAAATACTATCGTGGCGGGATGGCTGATGATATTAGAATTTTTAATTTTGATTCTAAAGAAATTATAAACATCACTAATAATGAAGCTCAAGATATCATACCCATGTGGATAGATGATGAGATTTATTTTATATCTGATAGAGACCGCACTATGAATCTATTTGTTTATAATACTAAAACTAAAGAAACCTCTAAAGTAACTAATTTTGATGATTATGATATAAAGTTTCCTTCTCATTGTGCTGCAAAAGGATTAATAGTATTCGAAAAAGGCGGTTTTATTTATACTTTTGATACTAAAACTAAACAAGCAAATAAAGTGTCTATCTTCATCAATCAAGATTTACCTTTGGCTAGAATAGTGAAAGTGAATGCAGCAGATTATATCACATCATTTACACTAAGTCCAGGTGGTGAACGTTTAGGTTTCTCGGCTCGTGGAGATATTTTTAGTGTACCAGCTACAGAGGGTGTCATCAGAAACCTTACTAAAACATCTGGTGTACATGAGAGAAATGTAGAATGGTCGCCTGATGGTAAATATTTGGCTTATCTTTCTGATGAAACAGGTGAATTTGAAATTTATATTCAAAAACATGATGGTTCTGAACCTCCTATCCAGCTGACTAAAAATGCAGATACTTATTATTTCGAATTACAATGGTCTCCAGATAGTAAAAAATTATTATTTAGTGACAAGAAACTTCGCCTTCGTTATGTAGATATAGAAACAAAAAATATTACTGAAGTGGCTCAAAGCCAAGTATGGGAATATAATGATTTCACATGGAGCCCAGATAGTAGATATATAGCTTACTGTGATCCTCAGAAAAATGACTTTAATATCATTCGTATCTATGATACTCAAACTAAAGAAACCTATGACCTTACAGATATGTGGTATGACTCTCATAGTCCACATTTCAGTGCTGATGGCAAATATCTTTATTTCGTTTCTGAGAGAGATTTTAATCCTATTTATTCTCGAGTAGAGTGGAACTACGCATACCAAGATATGTCAAAAATTTATTTAGCAATCCTTGATAAATCTACTCCCAATCCTTTAGCTCCTAAAAATGATGATTTAGATTTAACTAAAAAAACTCCTGATGACAAAAAAGAAGATAAAAAGAAAAAAAATAAAGAAATAACTGAAGAGGAAAAAGATACACTTGTTAAAGTTATCATAGATATTGATGGGTTAAAAGACCGTATCGTTAGCTTACCTATCGATGTATCTACTTATTGGAATCTGCAAGCTACCGATGATAAAATACTTTATCAAAGAAAAGGAAGCAAAGATGAAAAAGTACAATTATTTGCTTTCGATTTAAAAGAAAGAAAAGAAACTAAATTAGGTGAATTTGATACTTATCTTTTATCTATAGACAAAAAAAAGATTTTAGTAAAAAATAAAGACAATTATTATGTTTTAGATTTCGCTGTAGGAGAGCTGAAAACAGATAAAAAAGTTCCTACTCAAGATATGATAGTGTGGATAGACAAAAAAGCTGAATGGCAACAGATATTTTATGAAGCTTGGCGTCAGATGCGAGATTTCTTTTATGTACCTAATATGCATGGGTTAAATTGGGAAAAAATAAAAAATAAATATGAAGTTTTTTTGCCATATATAGCTAATAAACATGACCTTAATTACATTATTGGAGAGATGATAGGCGAGCTTAGTATAGGTCATGCATACGTGGGTGGTGGTGATGTACCTACTATTGATAAAATATATACTGGGCTTTTAGGTGCTGAGTTATCAAAAGATACTAAAACTGGCTATTTCAAAATAGATAAAATATTAGATGGTGCCAATTGGAGTAGAAATCTTCGCAGCCCTCTACAAGAGATACAAGTAAATGCCAAAGTAGATGATTACATTATCAGCATAGATAATATTCAGACTAATACTGTAGATGACATTTATAAGCTACTAATAGATAAGGCTAATAAACAAGTAGAGATGTTAATAAATAATATTCCTAGTGTACAAGGTGCTCATAGAGTTATTGTAGTTCCTATAGCTGATGAGGCTGCTCTATATTATTACAATTGGGTACAAAATAATATTAAACTTGTAAATGAAAAAACAAATGGACAAGTAGGCTATATTCACATACCAGATATGGGTGTAGAGGGATTAAATGAGTTTGTTAAATATTTTTATCCTCAATTAACTAAAAAAGCTTTAATAATAGATGATCGTGGCAATGGTGGTGGTAATGTCTCTCCAATGATACTAGAAAGACTACTCAGAGTACCGCAACGAGCTACTATGGCCAGAAATGTATTAATACCAGGTGTAGTACCGGCTCAGACTATGATCGGTCCTAAAGTATTGCTTTTCAATCAATATAGTGCTAGTGATGGTGATCTTTTCCCTTATGGATTTAAAAAATATAATATTGGCAAAACTATAGGTGTGAGATCTTGGGGCGGTGTAGTAGGTATACGTGGTTCTTTACCTTTTGTAGATGGTACTTACCTTAATAAACCTGAATTTGCTAGCTATAGCATAGATGAATCTAAATGGATTATAGAAGGTCATGGCGTAGAACCAGATATAGTGATAGATAATGACCCTTATAGAGAATATTTAGGTATCGATGATCAACTATTAAAAGCTATAGAAGTTATAATGGAAGAACTCCAAAATGCTAAAGAAATTCCTAATATACCAACTCCTCCTGACAAATCTAAATAATTGAAAACTAAATTAACTCTCTTTTTAATAGATGTAGTTTAAAATTTAATTAAAAATTATGTTTAGAAAAATTGTAAATATATTTGCTGTAGTAATATTTGTAGCTATATGGGGGGTGTTATTTTTTTTTAAGTCTAATTATGAGCATTCCACTTTTCAAGAAATTGAGAATATGCCATCTAAATCTAATAATATAAAAATAGCTCCATATACACCGATTTTTTATGATTCTACTAAACAACAAATCTATGGATTTTGCAAAGAAAATTCTCAAAATGAGATTTCACAATTCTTTCTCTTTTCTTTAAAAGATAGAAATATTGATTTTTATCCTTTACCGACGAAGTACAATAAACTTTTAGGTTATGCTAAAAATGAATCAGAATATTTTTGGATGTCATACAATGATAGCTTATCATCTTTAATTAAATTAAATAAAAGACAAAATGAAATATCTATTTACTATGATAGCATTTTATTAGATGTAAATCAAGTAATCGGTTTTGGCCTCAAAAATGACAAGCCAGAAATAGCATTGAGGAATCCATTAAAAAATAATATCATCATTTATACTTTTTCGGATACGGTAGCAGATGTCAGACTGGTGAGATTCCCTATATTTTATCAATCATTCTCTTTGCCTGCATTAGGATATATAAAAAATAATAATTGGCAATTTTTATGTAAGGCTCTATATAGTGAGCAACAATCTATTTGGAAAAGATATGATACTACAAAAAATTTGAATATTATCAGATTTCAAGAGAATGTGGCTTTACCATTTTTTTATGATATACTGCCCTATCCCTATAATACTCCTATTACTAGTCTACCATATTATTATTTTCACTATATAGCTACCTCGCATTTATTATTTAAAGTTGGTAATTTTAGTTACATAGATAATCCCACACCTTATAAAAATACTATTAATGTAAACAAGAATATTATATGGAGTTTGCTAGATGACAGTATTTATATTAATTTTTTGCGATATGATACGATAGCAACATTATTGAGCTTAAAAAAAGAACTAAAAAATAATAAACAATATTTCTATTCATTATCAGATACAGACTACAAAGATTTATTATTTTTCTTACCAGATACTGCCACAATATACTCATATTCATATCTCAATAAAGATAGCATTTTACTTTTAACAAATGATTTTCATTATTTATATATAGATAAACAAGGTAAAAGTTACACAAAATTTAATATTTTTGATAATATTTGCATAACTATAGGTGAAAATTTTCCTCAAAAGATGAAAATACTTGATGCAAACATTCCTGGAGTGAAAGCACTCAGCTTTTACACAATAATTACTGGACCATTTATTTTGTGGTTTTTGATATGGTTAGTTACTTGGCTTTTTAAGATTTTTAAAAAAGAAAAAGACACCTATTCATATTATACTTTCTATAAAAGAAAAAAGAAAGAAAATACAATCTTTCACTATACTTTTATAGGTTCTATCATTTATATTGCTATATCGCTAATACTTTTTAAT
>JAGPGB010000120.1 GCA_018056215.1 Bacteroidales bacterium
AAAGGAATAAGTGCAGGGAAAGGGTTTATCTACAGTCAGTTTCAGTTTCTGATTGACATCCATCCTGCTTTCCATAAATTGTAATAATACTATTAAGTCAATAAAAATTAACTGAGGAATATATGGTGAAAGGGAAGTTTAAGCCTGTTCTTTTGCTGGTTATCTTATTTCCCTTATTAGGTGCCTTTTTAGGTTATCTTTTAACTACTACAACGCAGAATAATCCTTCACAGGTAGTTAGTTCAACTACTGAGGAACCGGTAATGGTGAAAGGACCTTCTCCTGTAGCTGAATCTCTGAATAAAGAGTTAACTTTAATAGAGCTGACCTTTTATCTGGCTATATTGTGTGGAATTGTAGCATTGGTCTATCATTATTTATCTTCATCTATTGCCTGGATTGCTATTATTTTCTTACCCTTAATTTTTTGTATCATCTATCAGCAACGAACAGGGATGCTACTAACTCTATTTTATCTTCCCACTTTAGCTCTATCTGTTTTAATAGCTTTAATGATTAAATTCCTTTTCTTTAATAAAAAGGTATTGCCCTTTCGCTTGATACTTTGTACTTTACTTGGTGCAGGTATTATAACCAGCTATCTGTATTCTCTTTATCTATTGACCTCTACCCCATTTACTAAATCAGATGGTTTATCATTTTTCTGGACGAGTATCATCTTATTTGTTTTTGTCCTTTTTGGAATTTCACTGGCTGATATGTTTATTTTGCGCTATCAAACCAGATGGATAAAAGCAGAACAAAAAGAAACTGAGGAGAGCAAAAATCAAGATGATTGAAGACCGAGATTTCTTCGTTCTGGACAATGTGCAGGAAAGAATTGAGGTTCCTGCATTGTTTGGGAATGATAAACAACTTTATATAGAGATTGGCTCAGGTAAGGGAGAGTTCATTTCTCAATATGCTCTTTTGCATCCAGAATGGAATTTCCTGGGTTTTGAAGCACGAGAAAAAAGGATTCGTAATATCTTAAAAAAACTCTCTCCTTCCACACATCCAAATGTTAGATTGGTAAGAATGCTGGTCAATTCTAACATCGCTTCTCTTTTACCTCCAGAATCTGTTCAGGGAGTTTTCATTCAATATCCTGATCCTTGGCCTAAAAAAAGACATCATAAACGTCGTTTAATTCAACAAGATTTTCTGAACGCTCTTGCTACAATTATGGTTCCAGATGCAGAAGTGCATATTTCTACGGATGACCTGGATTATGCTAATTGGATTGCCGAGGAATTTCTCAAAAATCCATATTTTATCTCTGTGCAGGATGAAATTATTCAAAAAATACCCAGTCTGGAAGACCATATTCCCAGCTGGTATGAAGCAAAACAAACCCATAAGGGCATCAGTCCAAATTATATGCTGTTTAAACGGATATAATTAATTATGATTTATTGTATAAAAATTTTATTGACTACAAGATAACTAAATAGAAGCTATGAAATCAAATAGCTTTTTTTATTAATAAAGTATAAAGGTATTAACTTAAATGAATAAGAATATTGAATTACAACAACTCTCTATTTTTGATAATTATTCCTATCCTTCTTATGAAGAAATATTAGAGGAATATTCAAAGGAATTCGAAAATTATGTTCTCCCTAAAGGAGACACCATATTTGGTTTCTGGATGCAAACCTTAGCTGATTTAGAATTCCTTGATTTAGAATTGCAAGGGTTGACTGAAGATTATACAATTGATCCCATAAATAGAAAAGTAAAATTTAGTGGAGATGAAGAATTTATTAGATTAAGAATTGCACATTTAGAAAAAGTAAAAAACAAACCTACTTTGTATACAGATTTTGTTGACAAATTTGGAGATACTAATGCCTATGCTTTTCACAATCTTTACCCATATAAGGGTAAATTTTATCCGAGAATAGTAAGGACATTAATCAATACTTTTAATTTAAATGAAAATTCTTTATTAGTCGACCCTTTTAATGGTTCGGGAACTACAACCCATGAATCATCTCTTATGGGAATTAAAAGCATGGGAATTGATGTAACCCCAATTGGAATAGTATTATCACAATTAAAAAATGATCTACTTTTTACTGATGAAAATAAACTCAATTTTTCTGTAAAGGAACTACAAGAAATTCTTGAAGTTATTAAAAATAAAAAATGGCAACACAATGATCCTCTCATATATAAACTAATGTTGATAGTATATTTTGATACTATTGATGCATTTAAAAGAACTTCCAGATATAATAGAAAAGGACAAATAGGCTTATTTATAGAAAAATATAATTATATAAAAGAATGCCATACTAAAATAAGAGATATAAAAAATGAATATAATTTAATATTCGAACGTGCTCAGATAATTGATGGTGATATTCTCGAACTAAAGAATATGTATGATCTAGAAGGGAAATTTGATGCCTGTATTACTAGTCCTCCTTATTATTTTTCTATCGATTACGTAGGTAAAGACAAAATAGCTTATGATTATCTTGATGTAGATATGAAAAAGGTTGAATCAAAATATTTAGGAATGAAAAGTAATGGCAATTCTAAGAGCATTTATAGTGGATTTCCTATTAGGGTTGCAAAATATTATGAGGATTTAAAAACTTCTATTGAAAATATATATTGGATGTTAAAATTGGGAGGTCGCTTAGCAATTATAATAGGTGATAGTACTGTAAATGGGAAAAAAATCCCAACTACCATGATTACTAAAAAGTTTTGTGAAGAAATAGGTTTTAAATTTGAAAAACTTATATTTAATCCCTTATTAGGAGCTCGTAATAGAGCCATAAGAGGTGAGAGCGTAATAATTTGTATTAAGGAATAATTATGATTACAAAAAGAAATCTTATCTGTGTTAAAAATAAAGAAAAGTTAGAACTTGGCCATTTATTACTTTACGAACCTTATAAAAATATACTGGAAAACTTTAAAAAATTATGTATAGATATTAAAGAAAAAAGTTTTGATCCTGTAGCAAAAGTGTATGATGGTTTATTAAGTGTTCCTAATGAAACTAGAGAATATTATGAGGCATTATTAGGTGTAAGTTCTTATTACCAACATAGCCAAGGTGGTAGAGGAAAATACATTGAAAAGAAAATTGCTTCATCTTTTGAAACCTGTACACTAGACATTAGCTTAAGTAAAATTCCTTATTGGCTTACTTACCCTTCACTACATAAAAAACAGGGTTTATTTACTCAAAGAGCATTGTCTAGAGAAGAAAAAGAGAAGTTAAGAACAATTGAATGGGAGTGGTTGGGTGATAGAGATGTAAATACAGATGTGGGAAGTATTATATCTGAAGAAAATACTATTGTCCTGGTTGAAATAAAAAATAGAGTGGATAGTGGTGGAACAGCGGCTAGAAGAGAAATATGGACATCTGAAAAATTTGGTTTATACTTCGATTATCTTATAAATAATGAAAAAATATTTCAAAAAAATTTAAATAAATATTCACTATCAGAGTTACTTGAAAGTTTTGGAATTAATAATTTAGAAATATATATTGGAATATTATTTGATACAAACGATAGCACAGCAACTATAGAAAGTGATAGAATAAAAGGGTTCTATTCTTCCAGTAAACAAGGTTTTGAATATCTTAAAAATAAAATAAGCCAGAATTCATCTATTTATATTATTAATGAAGATTTAGATAACCTCTTTATGGAACTTGGTTTGAGTTATTCTAAATTAAAAATAAAAATTGGAGCTTTATATGGTGATGATATAACTTTAAAACTCTTTAGGCAAAAGTTCCCAGTGTCTGATTTGCTTTTATTAAAATACGATGATATTTGGCTTTCACAACTTATATCAATAGATGAAAGAACAATACTTTTAAAATATAATATGAATTATACAAAAATTTTTATTGATTTATTGGACAGGAGTAATGATTTAAGAAAGAAATATGATATTTTGATAAAATCTGAATGCCAAGAATCAGAACTATTTGAAATTGTTAATTATCTTTTAACAAATTATAACGATAAATTTAATGATAAATTCTTACCTCCTGGAAAGGAAAAATCTTATTATTTAGGGGATTTAATCCAATTTTTATGTGCAGTTGACGCATAACTTTCTTTAATACACAACAATATGATTCAAATACAGCATATTTATAATAGAATAAATATAGAAAATAATTTTATTAAAAAAAAAGAAATGTAATTTATACTTATTATCATTCACTAAATTTAATTAAAATGCAACTTAGTATATTAATCATGATTAAGCTATTTTTTACTAACTCTTAGTATAGTTGCTTATTATTATGCGACAACTTGTAATACTAACAAATCATAAACTTTGGTTAGCTCCAATGGCTGGATACACTGATAGAGCTTTCCGTCATCTTTGTAAAGAATACGGTGCAGATGTTATGGTTAGTGAAATGGTTAGTGCTGATGGACTTATC
>JAGPGB010000121.1 GCA_018056215.1 Bacteroidales bacterium
GTTTTTTCATTTTGTGGCAAAAGATAAGCCTCAGCTTGATATTTTTTGTACATCTGATCGATTTCTAAATATTTCTGTTCTAATTCTTTTTCCCATTGAGCACTCAGATTATCTATTTGAGTTATAGCATTTTGATAGGCAGGCATAGCTTCTAAAATTACCTGAGTATCTACAAAAGCTATTTTTGTAGTAGTCTGAGCCATTAAGCCCATTGCGAAAAAAATGAATGAAATTGAATAAATTAACTTTTTCATAATATTTTATTTTTTTTTAATCAATTGACGCATTTATAGAAAAATGAAACTGTCCTTGATATTTTTTATTTGCATAAGTTTCATCAAAAGGTATGCCAAAATCTAGACCCAATAAGCCAAACATTGGCATATACAATCTAATACCGACGCCAGCAGATTTCATAGTATTAAAAGGTTGGAATGTTTTAATATTTAACCAAGTATTACCTGCTTCTACGAAACCTAATAAATAAACTGAAGCCATAGGATTCATCGATAATGGGTAACGAATCTCCATAGTATATTTAGCATAGATAGTACCACCTAAATAATTGCCATCAATATCGCGTGGTGTTAGCACCTGATTAGCATAGCCTCTCATACCTATAATTTCTCTGCCATCCAGAGAAAAACCAGATAACCCATCACCACCCAAATAATATCTTTCAAAAGGACTCAAGCCAACAGATTTATTATACATACCCATAAAACCAAATTTAGCTCTTGCCATAAATACCCATTTACCATAAATAGTTGTATAATTCGTAAGTTCGATTTTCCATTTATGATATTCTAACCATTTAAATTTAACAGAATCTGGCATTTCTGCCCAATTATCATCTTTAAACAAAGAATATGGCGGAGTCATATTTACTGATAAATAAATATTGCTACCTGTTTTAGGATATATAGGTGAATCAGTAGAATTTCTACCAAAAGAAATACCAAAGTTCAGATTATTAGCTACACCATTTTTAAAGGAAAGAGTTTGTACGTAATCTTTAAGGTTGTAATGCAAATAATTTAGAGATAGATATAATTGAGAAAAATCATCAGGTTTTTTCAATTTTATTCCTAAGCCCACACTAGCACCAGAGATAGATATCTCCTGCCTTGTCAGTAGAGTACCAGCAGAGTTATATGTGCCATCTTCTTTTTTGCTAACACCATTAGTTTCTAAAGAATGGAATAAAGAGATAGATAAAGCATTAGGTCTTTTGCCACCTAACCATGGCTCTATAAAGCTAAGATTATAAGACTGATAATATTGACCATTGGTTTGACCTCTGATAGACAGCACCTGTCCATCACCTGATGGTATAGGACGCCAAGCGTCTTTTTTAAATAAATTTCTCAAAGAGAAATTATTGAGCACTAATCCTAAAGTACCTACAAATCTACCTAATCCCCAGCCACCACTCAGCTCTATTTGATTAGTAGAAACTTCCTCTACTACATATTCTAGGTCTACAGTACCAGCAGCAGGATTAGGATTCATATTGACGTTTAGTTTTTCTTGATTAAAAAAACGCATCTGAGAGAGTTCCATTTGAGTACGCATGATATCTGAGCGCCTGAATAGATCACCAGGTTTACTACGTACTTCCCTTAAAATCACTCTATCATTAGTAACCGTATTACCAATAACAGATACTTTATTAATAGTAGCTTGCTTACCTTCGTAAATCTGTATTTCTATATCTATACTATCATCTATAATATTTGTAATTACAGGATTCATCTGAAAAAATAAATAACCATTATCTAGATACAAAGCAGATACATCAGCGCCATTAGGATTAGCAAATAAATTTGTTTGTAACAATTTCTCATTATAAACATCGCCTTTTTTAATTTTTAAAATTTGATTTAGTGCATCATCAGTATATTTAGTATTACCTACCCAAGATATATTTCTGAAGAAATATTTTTTACCTTCTTCCAAATAAATGTCAATAGCGATGCTTTTATCATTCACTTTATATATAGAATCTTTTAATATCAAGGCATCTTTGTAGCCTAGCTCTGCGTATTTACTAATGACATTAGCTTTATCTTTTTCATAATTAGCTGGAATATATTTAGATGATTTGAAAATGTTTAACACACTTTTTTCTTTAGTGTCTTTCATAGCTTTTTTTAGCTTATTATCAGCAATAACGTTATTATTTACGAAGTTGATATTTTCGATTTTCACTCTAGAGCCTTTATCTACATAAATATATAGAATAGATCTACCTTTAGCAGCAGTATCGGCTTGTTGAGAGACTTTAACATTTATATTATTAAAGCCTTTATCAATATAATATTTTTTGATATTATCAATGGCATTAGAAATAGCAAATTCTGTGAGGATATCACCAGAATGGATATTGATTTTTTCTTTTAAAGTATTAGCTTCGCCTTTTCTGACACCTTCTATTACTAAACTAGACATTCTGCTTTTCTCTTCTATAAAAATATCTAAATAAATAGTACTACCAGAACGAGAAATCACTGATATTTCAATACGTTCAAACATTCCTTGTTTATACAGATTTTTAATAGCATTTTGAATATCTTCGCCAGGTATAGTAATTTTTTTACCTGGAGTCAAATTACTAATCATAATAATTAAATCTTTAGACTCCTCATTTTGAATACCAGAGACAGTAACTCCGCCGATAATATATTCTTGAGGTATTCTATAGTCTATATCTATTATTTGTCCAGATAGCAATGTAGAAATTATGACAAAGTAAAATAAAAACGAAATTTTTTTAATCATATAAATTGAGTTAAATAGAGAATTGAAAATAATTGCATGTTATAAAAATTTATAATTTACCAAATTTTCTTTTACGATTAGAGAAATCTCTCAAAGCATTATCAAATTCATTCTCATCAAAATCTGGCCATAATACTGAAGTGAAATATAATTCGCTATAGGCAGATTGGAAAAGTAAAAAATTAGAAAATCTTTTTTCGCCAGAAGTACGTATAATGAGGTCTGGGTCTGGTAAATCAGGTAAATACAAATGTTGTCTAAAAGTATCTAAATTGATGTCGTCTATAGACATTTGACCATTAGCTACTTTAAGAGCGATATTCTTAGTAGCATCCACTATTTCTTGTCTAGAACCATAGCTAATAGCTATCACAAGTGTCAGCCCATCATTATTAGCAGTTTCTGATTCTAGAGCAGCTATGCCTTGTTGTACATTTTCGGGTAAAAGAGAGATAGCACCCATAAATTTCACTTTTACACCCTTATTTATTAAGTCATCTGAGTATATACTGATAGCTTTATCAAAGAGAGTAAACAAATAAGAGACCTCATCCTGAGGACGTCCCCAATTTTCAATAGAAAAAGCAAAAAGCGTTAAATATTTTATTCCTAATTCACCAGCCCTATTGATGGTTTTTTTTGCAGCAGTGATACCTGCCTCATGTCCCTTAACTCTAGGTAAACCTTTTTTAGATGCCCATCTGCCATTACCATCCATTATGATAGCTATATGAGTGGGTAAATTATCATGTGATTTTTCAGTCATAATCAAAAACTAATTTTATTTTTATTTTTAAGATTATATTCATAATCTTTACGTTTATCTCTATATCGAGGATTCATACCTTCGCATTTCATAGTTTTGTTTTTAAATCTAAAAGATAGACCAACATTAATGACAGAATACCAATCATTAGTAGAAGGATCACCGCGCCATTTATCAGTATTACTGCTATTAAGCTCTGTATTGTTTAAAAGGTTAGGATCTGATAAATAAGGTGCAATAGGATCTATCTGAGAAGCTAAAACTAAAGGATCTGGATATGTAGTGCTAACATCATCTATGTAATCGGTGAAAGTATATCGCATGCCCCATTCTATATGGCAAACAAATGTTTCAGACAGTGCAATTTTGACACCTATACCCATTGGTATAGCAAAACTATTTAGTGAATATGGTTTGCGATCTGGATAAAAAGTAGTGCCTTGTCCCTCTGTACCCATAGGTTGCAAATCTACCCATTCATCATTATATTTAGCTTGTGGATTAAAATAAAACCAATTTATGCCTAAAAATAAATATGGAGAAAAAAAATGTTTGATAGTACCTGGACGAAATTTGTAATAATTAATCTCTGCAACTACACCAACCTCTAATATTTGAGATCTAAAATGTAATTTTCTCTCGGGATAATAATTTAATAAACTATCTGCAGCTCTCACACTTCCATAATTACCAAAAAGCCTCACACTTAAATAATCTCGATAGTTATATCTATAATATAAACCTCCCCCTGGACGTGTAAAATAAAAATGATAATATGGGTTCAAATCTCCTATATAATACATACCACTACCACTTATGCCTACTTCATTTCGCTGTCCGTAAGCACTCATCGTTATTAAAAAG
>JAGPGB010000005.1:0-12888 GCA_018056215.1 Bacteroidales bacterium
TCCATATTCCTGTATATCCTCTAGTAGTATTAAATAATATGTATTTTATCGGACCATCTATTACGGTATATACGTTTTTGGGTAAATATTCTTGAAGCAATAATATGAAATTATTTAGATTCTCTTGAGTGAAAAACGATGGTAAAATATTTAGAATAACTATTAATAATGGAATAGCTGCCATAATTAATTTAAATGCTATAGCTGCAGCTCTCACACCCAATAATGAATTCTGTACACCTTTATTAAAAGCATTTATTAAAAACGAATATGATTTATCCGTTTTAGGATAATTGTGAGTTTCTAAATAATTTTTTAATTTTTTTATCATTTTATTATAATATAAACTATAATTTTAATTTTATAAAATATATTATCAATTTATTGATTCATCTTATTTTTATATTCCCATTGTTTATATTATATATTATTTGCATTATATTAATTTACACTACTCATTTATGCTCTTCATCTTTAATCTCCTTATCTCCTACTTACCCAATTTTTCAGTCTTCTTGTCATCAAGTCTCCCTAGTCTCTTCGTCTCCACCTCTTCCAGTCTCCCACTATCTCATATCATTAACGACTACACCAGGATGTTCACTAGCATTAAATACAAAATAACTATCAGAAACTGTAATATTAGGTGTTAATTTATCAATTACATAAGTGAAAGTATTATTATCTTTGTTATAAACAGAAGCGCTAGTGAGTAGTTTAGTATTATTGTCGATTTCTAATCTAATTTTATAATAAGATTTACTCGTTTTAGGAACTAAATCTATGACATTAATAACTTTATTATTTTTAGGTAGTTCTCGAATAAATTTAGGATAATGATCTTTTTTATAATCTGCTAATAAAATATAATTAGGTAAAAGTTCATCATCAGCATTTACAGAATTTATTTGTACTTCTTTATCATTAACGAAATAAGTCCATTTAGTGGTACCATCGCAATAGATAATTTGATCATCCAAAGAAAGCACATATTTATTACCTTTGATAGTAATGGAACCTTTATTTTCGTTTCTAGTATTTTTAGTAGAATTTTCCATAATATAGGTAAAATCAATTTTCAATGTATTATAGCTTTGGATTTTGGCATAAGTCACATCTAAAATTTTTTGTGCTTTAGTATCTACAACTTGAGAAAATAATAATTGAGGTAATAAAAAGATTATTACAACAAAATAATTTAAAGATTTCATAATTTTAAGATTTTAATTAGGACTGTTCAAAATTTGTTCCAATTGTGAAATATCGGAAATCAAAACGTCACGTGGTTTACTACCTATTTGAGGTCCCACAATGTTTAGTGCTTCTAGCTGATCCATTATTCTACCTGCTCTATTATGTCCTATTTGCAATTTTCTCTGCAGTAGGCTAGTAGAACCTTGCTGTGCAGAAATAATAATAGCAGCAGCATCCATTATCAATGGATCCAAAGATTGTATTTCTATAATTTGAGGATTAGTACCTTCCATGATTGGTTCTGGTAGGATATATGCTTCAGGAAATCCAGGTTGTTGAGAAATATATTCCATCAAAGCATCTATCTCTGGGGTATCTATAAAAGCACATTGTATGCGGGTTAGTTCACTACCAACAGCGAAAAGCATATCACCACGTCCTATGAGTTGTTCAGCACCATTAACATCTAATATTGTTCTAGAATCTACCTTACTAGAAACTCTAAAAGCTATTCTAGCGGGGAAATTAGCCTTTATTTTACCAGTAATCACATCTACAGAAGGACGTTGTGTAGCAATAATCACATGAATACCTACAGCTCTTGCTAGCTGAGCTATACGAGCTACTGGCAACTCCACTTCTTTGCCAGCAGTCATTATCAAATCAGCAAATTCATCTATCACTAGCACTACATAAGGCATAAATTCATGTCCTTCCTCAGGATCAAGCATTCCTGATAAATATTTCTTGTTATATTCCACAATATTTTTAACACCTGCTTGTTTCAAAAAATCATATCTGGCATCCATCAATATTGTCAGTGAATATAAAGTTTTTACTACTTTATCTACATCAGTAACAATAGGTTCAGTCTCATTAGGGATCTTTGCTAAATAATGATTCTCCAGCTTGGCATACGGTGATAGTTCAACTTTTTTAGGATCAATAAAGATAAATTTAATCTCGTGAGGTAATTTTTTGTATAGTAAAGAAGCAATAATCGTATTAATGCCAACAGATTTTCCTTGTCCTGTAGCACCAGCTATCAATAGATGAGGCATTTTTGTCAAATCAGCTACATAGACATCATTAGAAATGGTTTTACCTATTACTATAGGTAGCTCACCTTTGAAATTTTTAAATTTTTCACTTTCTAATACGGTTCTAATGGATACAGTTTCTTTATTAGAATTTGGCACTTCTATACCTATTGTACCTTTACCAGGTATAGGGGCTATAATACGAATTCCATAAGCTGCCAATGACAAAGCTATATCATCTTCTAAATTTCTTATTCTAGAAATTCTCACTCCTGGAGCTGGAACTATTTCATATAGAGTAACTGTAGGTCCTACTGTAGCATTAATTTTACTAATCTGTATTTGATATTGAGCTAAAGTTTCTACAATTTTATTTTTATTTGCTTCTAATTCTTCTTTTGTAACTCTATTATTCTGCGTTTCATAATAATTCAAAATGTCATATGGAGGCAGCTGATAATCTAAATTATAAACTTCAGGTACAAACTCTTGCTGTTTTTTAGGCTCTATATTTGGAGTTTCTATTATAATTTCATCTTTGGTTTCTTCTATTGTAAATTCAATATCATTATTAGTTTTATTATCCTTTAATACTTCATCATTTATAGGTGCTGCATTTTCTTTATTATTAATTATTTCTTTATCATTTTCAATATCCCATGCATAATGAGGTTGTGGCTCCTCAATTTTAATATTTTCAATTTCGAAATTTTGTTGATTTTCTTCAATAGTATTATCAATATTTGTATCTAATCCATCTAATAATATTTCTTCATTTAATTTATCAGCACTATCCCTATGTGTTTTTTTAGATTTATTATTTATTAAAGATTTAAATTTATAAAATAATTCTTTATAAGAAACTTTAAATAACCAAAAGAAAAAAACAACATTTAAAATAATCACTAATAAGGCAAAAAAAGTTTTTCCTATGTATGGAGTAAGTAAATTTTTAATAGTTGCACCCCACAAGCCACCAGCTACATCTCCAAAAAGCGTTAAAAATAAAGGTAATAAAATTAACGGTACTAAAGTATATACTTGATATTTTAAAAAGATTGATACATTTTTTTTAATTATTGAATAAAAAAGTAAAAATAACCAAACGGGAATTAAAAAAGCTGCTATTCCAAAACCTTGCTTTACTAGTAAATATCCTAAACATGCACCTAATCTACCAAGAGGATTTGCTGTTTTAAATGATTCATTATTGAC
The DNA here is from genome assembly GCA_018056215.1 of Bacteroidales bacterium. Classification (GTDB taxonomy): domain Bacteria; phylum Bacteroidota; class Bacteroidia; order Bacteroidales; family DTU049; genus DTU049. The sequence goes on from JAGPGB010000005.1 coordinate 3,450, forward strand.
AGCTGAGAAACCATTTACCAAAAAAGGTTCATCTGCAGTTCCATAGAAAAAGTAAAAAATAATAGATAAAAATATATAAATAGCAGATAATAAAATTAATGAAATAAAGATCCAGTATATAATATTACCTACATTAATAGAAGATTTATCCTCATTGGTCGATTTATTATTTATGGGTTTGTTATTTTCTTTTTTAGTTGTTTTTTCCTCAGTAGGTTTTTTAATAGTCTTTTTAGTAGTTTTTTTATTTGCTACTCTTTTATTTTCTTTTTGCTCTGTCATATAAACTAGTCCATAAAATAATATTACAAAATTAATAAATATTTAATTTAACTATAAAAATAAATAACAAATAATTTTTAATAATGTAAATAATAGGACGAAATTTAAAAAATCATATTCTACTCTTCGCCACCGAATAATTCTTTAGCTTCATCTTCAGTTAGTTCTTCGAAATCTGTAGGAATGAGGAAATCTGTTTCTTTAATCTTTACTTTACTAGTATTCACCTCGCTAACTCTAAATATTATAGAACCTTCTTCTTGAGTAGAAACATACTCCATTGGGAATCCTTTTAGACCAGCGAAATCACCAGCAGCATTGATTTTACCATCATTAATTTCAGGAGAATACCATACTACTGTAGTGATAGGATCACCAAATTCATCTTTAACTATGTATTCTGCTTTATAAGCTTTATAACCAGCAATTTCTTTAGTAGAGTCAATGTAATTAATTTTTGGTGATACTTCTTCTAATTTTTCTAAAATCTTTTCTTTTGGAGTTTTTATGAATTTTTTTAGTTGATAAGCAGGTATATCTATTAATGCAACTGATGTAGTATCATCACCATCTTGTATATTTGTCATATATCCCATTCCAGAGAGATCGATAACAGTTTTCATTTTATTACCATACACATATACTTTTAACTCTTTTGGTTGCTGAGCTAAAACAGCTGGATCCCAATTACCTACATAATCTATTTTATATGTAATTTCAGCTATAAAAGGTTTACTGGATCCTTTAGTTTTTTGAGCAAAAACCATTAATGAAGATAAAATTAAAATGCCAAATAAGGCAACACGAATGTTTTTCATAGTTTTATTTTTTTGCAAATATATTAATTTTTTTTATTTGAAAGAATTTTATTTAAATATTTTATTATAAATTTGCATAAAATTAATATAATGAAAATAAAATTTTTAATATTAATCATAATAAATTTGCTTTCCATAGGCTGTATATTCCCTCAAGCATGGAAATTAGATAGACAAAATATTGGAATAAATATAGGGGTAACTAATTTTTTAGGAGATTTAGGTGGTAGCAAAACTATAGGACAACCATTTATTTATGATATAGATATACAAGCCACTAGACCTTTGATAGGATTATCTTATAATTATAGACTAGATAAAATATCTACTCTAAGTACGCAATTAAACTTTGGTTACTTAAGAGGTGATGATGCTTTTACTAAAAATCCAATACGAAATAATAGAAATTTAAATTTTCGTAGTCCTATTTTAGAATTAACAGAACAATATGAATTACTTATTTATAACTCTAAGGAGACACATCGTTATCAATTAAGAGGTGTACGTGGTTGGACAAGTATTGAAATTTATGCATTTGTGGGAGTTGGGGTATTTTGGTTTAATCCACAAGGTAGAGCTCCTAATGGAAGATGGTATAATCTAAAACCACTTTCTACAGAAGGACAAGGATTGTCCCCAGAAATCCAACCATACAGTAATTTTCAAGTTACCATACCATATGGATTAGGGTTTAGGTATAGACCTAATAGGCAGTGGGCATATGGTTTTGCTATAGGACCTAGATTTACATTTACAGATTACATTGACGATTGTAGCACAGTGTATTTTGATAACGATATTATTAGAAGTCAAAAGGGAGATATAGCTGCTTACTTTGCTGATCCATCTAAAGGTGAAATCGCTGGTCAAACAATTACTGGTGAACAACGTGGTGACCCAGAAGATAAAGATACTTACATTTTCGCATATTTTACAATTAATTATGCTCTTAGCAGTTCAAATATTAAAAGATCTAATTTACCTAAATTTTATTAAAAAAATTTTTTATTTTTACTTATCAATAAATGATAAATGTCAATAGGTTGCTATTATTTTCTTTTATTAATTTTGCAAAAAATTATAAAGACTAATGACAAACATTAATAACTTAAAACAAATTGTAATATTAGGTTCTGGTCCAGCTGGCTTAACTGCAGCTTTATATACAGCCAGAGCTGATTATAATCCAATCGTTTATGAAGGCCTTGTAAGTGGCGGTCAGCTTACAACAGCAACAGTAATAGAAAATTATCCTGGTTTTCCTGAAGGGATTCAAGGGACTGAATTAATGCAAAAATTTAGAGAACAAGCCAGTAAATTCGGTGCAGAACTTCTTTTTTCTACTATCGATAAAGTTGATTTTTCTAAACATCCATTTACACTTTGGGACGACAAAAACAATGAAATTAAAGCTCTGTCTGTAATTATAGCTACAGGTGCATCACCAAAAATGTTAGGAATTCCTTCTGAAAAAGAATATTTCGGACAAGGTGTATCTACTTGTGCTACTTGTGACGGATATTTTTATAAAGGTAAAGTCGTCGCTGTGATAGGTGGTGGTGATACTGCTGCTATGGAGGCTATATATTTATCTAATTTAGCTTCTAAAGTTTACATAATACATCGTAGAGATGAACTCAGAGCATGCTCTTGCTCTCAAAAGAAAATCTTAAATACTCCAAATATTGAAGTGATATGGGATAGTGTAGTAGACGAAATAATTGGCGAAACAAAAGGTTTTGCTAAATATGTTACTGCAATTAAATTAAAAAATATTAAAACTAATACATACAATACTATCAATGTAGATGGCGTTTTTATTGCTATTGGTCATCATCCTAATACAGAACTTTTTGTTAATCAGTTAGAATTAACTGAAGAAAAATATATTAAAACTATTCCTGGAACAACTAAAACAAGCGTAGATGGTGTTTTCGCTTGTGGCGACGTGCAAGATCCAGTATATAAACAAGCAGTAATCGCCGCTGGCTCTGGTGCTATGGCTGCTCTAGATACTCAAAATTTTTTAGAAAAATTTTGATAACATTTTCCATATTTTTTAATGCTAAATATTTAAAAAATACCTAAGGTTCTAAAAATTAAAATTATTCCTAATATTGTAATTATCAGTCCTATTGTTCTATTAGCATACATTATATATCTCGGTCTTAAATAATCTTTTAATTTATGTGCTAAAAGGCTTTTGATAATATCCATAGAAAAAACGGTAAATAAAATACCTAAGAAAAAGAATACATTGTATAGAATAAATTTATCATGGGGAGCTGATTGTGAAACAATACCTGCTATTGATATCCAAAATATTAGAACAAAAGGATTAGCAATATTTAAAAAAAATCCTTTAAAATATAGCTTAGTATATTCGTTTTTGCTTTTAATTTCTTTGATTCTAGGATTTCTTTGTTTCAGTATAGAGGGTTTAGAAAATATCATTACTAATCCATAAACTATTAGAATTATACTAGCTATTACCCCTAATATATCTTCTAATAATCCACTAATAGCAGATATACCCATTAGAGAAATAAAAATTAATACAGCATCACTACTAGAAACACCTAAAGATGTAATTATTGCTTTTTTAAAGCCTTTTTCTAATGCAGTTTGTATCACTAAAAAAAAAGCTGGACCAAAGCTAAATGCTAATACTAAACCTACAGGTATGCCTTTTAAAAAAGCATTTATAATCATAATTTTTATTATTTTTTAGCTGTGAAAAAAAAAGTGTGCAAATTTAAAAAATTATTTAAATCAAAAAATATTAAATTTCTTTAAAAAATATTATTTTTATATCAATTGCAAAAATAGTTGTTTTATAATAAAAATATTATGTACTAATATGAAAAAATCATTTTTAAATAAATTTTAGTAGTGAAAGATAAATTTTTTTTTACTAAAAATTATTTATTTATTTTGCACAAAAATTACAAAAAGTGGAACCAATTATTATAGCTTTTTTAGTCTTATCGCTTATGGCTGCTATTTTTGCAGCAATTATTTATTTAGTAGATAAGCAATTTCATGTAGAGGAGGATCCTAGAATAGATCTAATAGCAGACAAACTACCAGGAGCTAATTGTGGTGGTTGTGGATATGCTGGATGTAGAAATTTTGCTGAAGCCATTGTCAAAAATAATTCTTTAGATAATCTATTTTGTGCTCCAGGTGGTAATAAAACTATGGCAGAAATTGCACAATTAATGAATTTAGCTTCAGAAGAAAAAAAACCACAGGTTGCAGTCGTACGCTGCAATGGGACTAATGAAAACTGCCCTCCTAAACATGACTATGAAGGTATAGAAAGTTGCGGTTTTGCTAATTTCCTTTTTGCTGGTGACGGTGGTTGTGCATATGGTTGTTTAGGACTCGGTGATTGTGTAGCTACATGCAAGTTTGATGCTATGTATATGGATCCTATTACAGGGTTACCTGTTGTGATAGAAGATAATTGTACTGCTTGTGGCACATGTGTGAAAGCTTGTCCTAGAAATATCATTGAGATCAGAAATAAAGGGCCTAAAAATAGAAGAATTTACGTAGCATGCATGAATAAAGAAAAAGGAGTTTATGCTAAAGCTAATTGCTCGGTAGCTTGTATTGGTTGCAATGCTTGTGTGAAAGAATGTAAATTTGATGCTATAAAAATAGAAAGCTTTTTAGCATATATTGACTACCAGAAATGTACTTTATGCCGTAAATGTGTTCCTGTATGCCCTACTAATTGTATAGTAGAAGTAAATTTTCCTGTTAAAAAAGAAGCTAATATTAATTTAGCAAATGATTCAACTCAAAATATTGTAAATAATTAAGTTATGTTAAAGACTTTTCCTCGTGGGGGTGTTCATCCTGATGATTGTAAAATTTCAGCAAATTCTCCCATTAGTGTTGCTCCACTACCAAATAAAGTGTTTGTTATGCTCAATCAGAGTGCTGGAGCACCAGCAATACCTTTGGTAAAAAAAGGCGACCAAGTAAAAACTGGTCAATTGATTGCTAAAGGTGAGGCTTTTATTTCTGCTAATGTACATTCTCCAGTTACTGGAATAGTTGACAAAATTGATCAAATAACAGATGCTACAGGTTATAAACATCAATCAATAATAATCAACGTGGAAAGTCAAGAAATATGGGAAGATGGCATAGATACTACCACTGATTTATTAACTGATGTAAAAGCTACTCCACAAGAGATAATTGAAAAAATTAAAAATGCTGGAATTGTGGGATTAGGAGGTGCTGCATTTCCTACCCATGTTAAACTAACTATACCTCAAGGTAAGGTTGCTGAATATCTATTAATCAATGGTGCCGAATGCGAACCATATCTAACTTGTGACCATAGATTAATGGTAGAAAAATCTGAAGAAATAATGGTGGGTATCACTATTATTATGAAAGCTCTTAGTGTTAAAAAAGCATTCATTGGTATCGAAAATAATAAACCAGATGCTATAAAACAATTAACTAGTTTAACTCAAAAGTATTCTAATATTGAAGTGGTACCCCTCAAAAAGAAATACCCACAAGGTGCAGAAAAACAACTTATCAAAGCTATCACTGGAAGAGAAGTGCCATCAGGTAAATTACCTATTGAGGTAGGTTGTGTAGTTCAAAATGTAGCTACAGCTAAAGCAATTTACGACGCAGTACAAAAAAATAAACCATTAATAGAACGAGTAGTTACGATAACTGGTCCAAATCTATCTAATCCATCTAATTTTTTAACTCGAATTGGTGTGCCAATAAATCATCTTATTGAGTTAGCTGGTGGATTACCAGAAGATACTGCAAAGTTAATAAGTGGTGGACCTATGATGGGAAAAGCATTACCAAATACTGATATACCTCTTACAAAAGGTATGGGTGGTATTTTACTTTTACCTGAAAAATTATCTAAAAGAATAGAGCCTTATCCCTGCATTAGATGTGGACGATGTGCTCATGCATGTCCTATGGGATTAGAGCCTTTTTATTTAGAAAAATTAATTATTAAGGAAAGATGGGAAGAAGCAGAAAAACGTTGGATTATGGACTGCATGGAATGTGGCTCATGCCAATATACATGTCCTGCTAAACGTCCATTATTAGATTATATTAGACTAGGAAAAAATAAAGTAAGTGCAATCATAAGATCGCGAAAAAATTAATACAATTATGGATAAGAAATTTATAATCTCTGGTTCACCCCACATTTACGCTAAAGATAATGTACAACGTATAATGCTAGATGTTATCATCGCTCTGCTGCCCGCCACTTTAGGATCATTTTATCTTTTTGGTTTCGGTGCGGTTAGAGTATTTTTTGTATCAGTAGTTTCTTGTTTAATTTTTGAATATTTAATTCAAAAATTTTTATTAAAACAAAAACCTACTATTAATGACTTATCTGCTATTGTTACAGGTATGCTTTTAGCATTTAATGTACCAAGTAATTTACCTACTTGGGTAGTTATTATTGGTTCATTGATAGCTATCGGCATTGGTAAAATGGTTTTTGGTGGCTTAGGACAAAATTTATTTAACCCTGCTTTAGTATCTAGAGTATTTCTTCTAATTTCATTCCCAGTTTATATGACTAGCTGGCCAAAGCCTATAGAATCTGCTAGGCAATTAACAGATGTTGTTACTGGACCTACTCCATTGGGTATCTTAAAAGAAACTGGGTCTTTTGCTGCTGCTACTCAAACTGGTGAAATACCAACTTATACAAATATGATGTTAGGAAATATGGGAGGTAGTATAGGTGAAGTATCAGCCATATTATTATTGATAGGTGCTATTTATTTATTATATAGAAAAGTTATAACCTTGCATATCCCATTAGCATATATTTTATCAGTTATGATATTTACTGGAATATTTTGGCTAATAGATCCTACTAAATATGCAGATCCATTATTTCATTTATTAACAGGTGGATTAATATTAGGTGCTTTTTTCATGGCTACAGATATGGTTACATCACCTACATCATACAAAGGACAAATAATCTTTGGTATTGGATGTGGTTTATTAACTGGCTTAATAAGATTGTTTGGAGCTTATCCAGAGGGAGTATCTTTTTCAATATTAATAATGAATGCATTTGTACCATTGATAGATAGAATATCAAATAAACATTTTGGGGAGGTAAAAGCATGAGTAAAAAAGAATCAAGTTTACTGAATTTAGTGCTAACACTTTTTATAATAGCAGCTATCGCAGCTATTTTGTTAGCTTTTGTAAATAAAATAACTGCAGGACCAATAGCAGATGCTCAAAAGCAAAAAGAAGAAGATGCATTGAAAAAAGTTTTACCATCTTTCACAGATCTTAAAACTATATATATTGCAAACATCGATGGTAGTGATTCTCTAAAAGTATATGAAGCAATAACAAATGATAAAGTGATAGGTTATGCTGTAAACACATATACTATGCAAGGGTTTAATGGTAGAATAGATGTAATGGTAGGCTTCGATACTACACTTACTATTATCAATACTGAAGTAATAAATCAAGCAGAGACTCCTGGATTAGGAGAAAAAATTACAAAACCTGATTTTAGAGAACAATTTAAAGGGAAAAATCCAGAAAACTTTATATTAAAAGTTAAAAAAGATAAAGGAGACGTAGATGCTATCACTGCGTCTACAATATCATCAAGAGCTTTTTGCGATGCTTTAGATAGAGCATATAGATCATTAAAAGCATGGAAAGGAGGTGCATAATATGAATCAATGGCAAAATTTCACAAAAGGTATTTTAAAAGAAAATCCAGTATTAGTTTTGGTGTTAGGTACTTGTCCTACATTGGCTACTACTACATCAGCTATAAATGGATTAGGTATGGGCTTAGCTTTTACATTCGTTTTAGCTCTAAGTAATGTTATCATTTCTGCTGTCAGAAAAATGGTACCCAATATAATAAGAATTCCTATTTTTATTGTAATAATAGCTACTTTTGTAACAATAGTAGATATGGTAATGCATGCTTATGTACCAGATTTATACAAAGCTTTAGGAATATTTATTCCTCTAATTGTTGTTAATTGCATAGTTCTAGGTAGAGCAGAAGCTTTTGCTTCTAAAAACAACATATTATCTTCTTTAGTTGATGGATTAGGTATGGGTGTAGGCTTTACATTACTATTAACAGTATTAGGCTCTATCAGAGAAATATTGGGCGCAGGCAGCATATTTGGTTATAAATTTATAGCACCTACTGCAGATGGTATCTTAGTTTTCATTTTAGCTCCAGGAGCATTTTTGACATTGGCTATTTTAATGGCATTAAATAATTTATATAAAAATAAAACTTCAAAAACAACAAAAAATAGTTAATTATGGAATATGTAATTATCATAATTTCAGCAATTTTTATATCTAATGTTGTATTAACACAATTTTTAGGTATATGTCCTTTCCTAGGAGTATCACAAAAGATGAGCACTGCTATAGGAATGGGAGCAGCAGTAGTATTCGTCCTCACTTTGGCTACTTTAGTGACTTATATAGTTTATTATGCAATATTAGCACCTTTGCATTTGGAATACCTGCAGACTATTGCTTTTATCTTAATAATCGCAGCACTTGTTCAAATGGTAGAAATTATTATTAAAAAAATATCTCAATCTTTATATCAAGCATTAGGAATTTATTTGCCACTAATCACTACTAATTGTGCTGTTTTAGGTGTAGCTTTATTAGTAATCACTAAAAATTATAATTTAGGGGAATCAATAGTCTATGCAGCTTCTATTGGTATTGGCTTTGGATTAGCTTTAATAATTATGGCAGGACTTCGAGAAAGATTAGAATTTTCTAATCTACCAAAAGCATTCCAAGGTATACCTATAGCACTTATACTAGCTGGTATCCTTTCATTAGCTTTCATGGGATTCACTGGAATAATTTAATAGCTTAAACACTTAATATTTGAATTTTATTCTTTTTTAATTAAGTTGATAAGTTTAAAAGTTTAGGAGTTGAGGAGTGGAGTAGTTGAGGAGTGGATAGAATTTTTGTTGTTCGTTGTCAGTTGTTAGTTGTTAGTTGTCCACAAATGGAAAATTAAAGTTTAGGAGTTGAGGAGTGGAGTAGTTTAGGAGTGGATAAAATTTTTGTTGTTCGTTGTCAGTTGTTAGTTATTATTTATCCACAAATGGACACAAATTAGCACAAATGGAAAATTAAAGTTTAGAAGTTTAGAAGTTGAGGAGTTGAGGAGACTATAAGTTTATACAATATTGTTTAAAATTTTTTATTTTCTTCTCCTCTACTCTACTGTTTATTCTAATATTTTACATTAATTTATATATTTTACAATTTTTATTATT
>JAGPGB010000005.1:12988-19475 GCA_018056215.1 Bacteroidales bacterium
AATATTGTTTAAAATTTTTTATTTTCTTCTCCTCTACTCTACTGTTTATTCTAATATTTTACATTAATTTATATATTTTACAATTTTTATTATTTTTGCTATAATTTTAAATATAGACTATGAGTATATTAGTAAATTCTCAATCAAGAGTACTCGTACAAGGTATTACTGGCAAAGAAGGAAGTTTTCACACACAACAAATGATAGAATATGGTACACAGGTAGTAGGTGGAGTTTCACCGGGCAAAGGTGGTAAAATTTATTTAGATGTACCAATTTTTAATACAGTAGAAAAGGCTGTAGCAGAGACTGGTGCAAATGTATCAATAATTTTTGTACCTGCCCCTTTCGCAGCAGATGCTATTATTGAGTCAGCAGCTTCTGGTATAGATCTGATTGTGTGCATCACAGAGAGAATACCAGTGCAGGATATGATTAAAGTCAAAGCATATCTCAAAAATACAAAAACACGACTCATCGGTCCTAACTGCCCTGGTTTAATAACACCTGAAGAAGCTAAAGTAGGAATAATGCCAGGTTTTATCCATAAAAAAGGAACTATTGGCATCGCTAGTAGAAGTGGGACATTGAGCTACGAAGTAGTTTATCAACTTACAGAATTAGGATTAGGACAATCTACAGGTGTAGGAATAGGCGGAGATCCTATTTTAGGAAGTTCTATGAAAGAAATAGTTGAACTTTTTATGTATGATGATAATACTGAAGCAATTGTCGTAGTTGGTGAAATCGGCGGAAACACTGAAAATGAAATGGCTGATTTTGTTAAAGAACATCCTATAAAACCTGTATTTGCTTTCATAGCAGGCGTAACTGCTCCAAAAGGTCGTACCATGGGACATGCTGGTGCTATTATCGGTGGTAAAGATGATACTGCACAAGCTAAAAAAAATTATTTAAAATTTTGCGGCATCAATATTATAGATAGTCCAGCTGATATTGGGAAAACTGTATATAATTTTTTAAAAAAATAAATTTAATTTTTCTAAATAAATATTTTATCATATGAGCAATTTCATACACGAGTGGCTACCAGTGCTATTAAATGCATTACAAATAACTAGTTTTGTGATAGTAATGATGCTTTTAATAGAATATTTAAATATAAGAACCAAAGGTAAATTTTTTATAAATATTAAAGATAAAAGTTGGAAAAGTGTTTTAGCGGGCAGCTTATTAGGTATTTTACCAGGATGTATGGGAAGTTTTTTTGTAGTATCTCTTTATACTCATGGTGAAATAACTATCGGGGCTCTGCTAGCTAATTTTATAGCTACTACAGGAGATGAAAGTTTCGCTATGTTAGGTATAATGCCTTTAAAAACTTTATTGATTTTTGGCTTGTTATTTATACTATCATTGATTGCAGGAATTGTATTAGATAAAATCACTAAAAATTATACCTTCACATCAGAAAAAAAACATTTAGTAATACACCAACATGACTATGAAGATATAAAATCTAGTACTATAAAAGAAAACCTAAAACATTTGAGCTTGTCGAGAGCCTTACTATTATTTTTGCTCATTTTGTTTTTTATTATTATTTTGTTACCAAATACAGAACATACTAACCATACAGAAACGTTTTCGCCAGAGATAATTTTGAATTATTTATTAGGTATAGTCTCTGTATTAATGATATATCCGATATTGAAATTGCCAGATCATTTTATCGAAGAACACTTGTGGGGTCATATCATTAAAAAACATTTTCCACGTTTATTTTTCTGGATTTTAGTAGGATTAATTGGTGTAAATCTAATAGATCAATATGTAAATATAGGAACATGGATTCACAATAATGTGTATCTGACAATATTAATTGCTATAATTATTGGATTAATACCAGCTTCTGGGCCACATTTCATATTTATTAGTATGTATCTAAGCGGTATTGTGCCTATATCAGTGCTTTTAGCTAGTAGTATTACACAGGATGGACATGCTGGGTTACCATTATTAGCAGAATCTTGGAAAACTTTTCTGCTTATTAAAGGTATTAAAGTTGTTATAGCTTTCACAATAGCAGTACTAGCACAGTTATTATTAGGTTGGGTATAATCTATCTCTGTTAAAAAAATACCTATTAAATTTGTAAAAAAAATATGTTACATTCAATGACAGGATATGGTAGTGATAAATTTACTATTTCAGATACAGCTTACGAAATTATTATTACCAGCTTAAATTCCAAAAATATTGATATTAATATTCGAATACCACAAATACTCAAAAGTTTAGAGATAGATATTCGTAATCTTTTAGTAAATAAGCTAATAAGAGGCAAAGTAGATTGCACCATTAATTATGATATGCAAAAAGGTAGTCCAGCACCTAAACTAAACGAAAATGTATTGAAAAGTTATTTAGAACAAATTAATAATTTTTCATTCAAATATCAAACCAGTGAAATGGAAAATCCACTTGCTACTCTAATAAAACTACCAGGTGTATTAGAAATAGATAAAAATACCTTGACAACTGCAGATTTAGACATTATATATAAAAGTATAGAAAATGTTATCAACCAAGTGATAGAATTTCGCAGACAAGAAGGAGAAAAAACTCAAAAAGACATTTCTGACAAAATAAATAAAATAAAAATTAATACAGAAAAAATCATTGAACTAAAAGAAGAGAGAGACAAAAAAATCCGTGAAGATTTAATAAATCTCACTAAACAGCTACCAGACAATATCGAAATAGACCATAATAGATTAGAACAAGAAATACTCTATTATTTGGATAGATTAGATATAAATGAAGAACTTCAACGGTTGACAGCTCATCTAGCATATTTTGAGAAAGAATTACAAGAAAATGTAAATTTATCAAAAGGCAAAAAATTAGCTTTCATATCTCAAGAGATCTTGCGAGAAGTAAATACACTAGGTAATAAAAGCAATTATTTGGCCATACAACAAATAATTGTTAATATAAAAGACGATATAGAAAAGATAAAAGAACAATTAAACAATGTACTATGAAAGAAAAATACATTATTGTGTCAGCTCCCAGTGGTGCAGGCAAAACTACAATAGTACAATCTTTGATCAATAAAGGCTTACCTTTAGAATTTTCTATTTCTGCTACTAGTCGTCCACCCAGAAATAATGAAGTAAATGGCCAAGATTATTATTTCCTTAATATTGATGAATTTAAAAATAAAATAGACAAAAATGAATTTATAGAATACGAAGAAGTGTATCCAGGACTATTCTATGGCACTCTAAAAGCAGAAATTGAAAGAATAATAGCCGATGGCAAATATCCAATATTTGATGTAGATGTTAAAGGTGGAATAAAATTAAAAAATATTTTTGGCGAAAATGCTTTAGCTATTTTCATAAAACCCCCTAATATAGAAGAATTAGAAAAAAGATTGAAAAATAGAAATACTGAAAACGAAGAAACACTAAAAAAACGTTTGGAGCGTGCTAAATTTGAACTATCTATGGAACCATATTTTGATATTATCATCGTTAATGAAGATTTAGAAAAATCTATTAATACAGCTTATGATATTGTAAAAGATTTCCTAAATAAATGAAAATCTTCGGGTGGTGAATAATGGGCATATTGGGGAAAATTAAATTGGTTAATAAAAGATTATTTATTTTACAATATTTAAAAATATTATGTATCTATCTGCTATTCAGCATTTTAAAATAATAATTAAAAAAAAGTTTAAATTAAAATATGATATTTAATTAATAATTTTATATGATTTAAATCTTTATTAATAAGTATTTAATAGAATAATTCTTTAAAAATTTAATTAACATAAATTATCTTTATAATATAGTAATACAAAAGTATTAATCATAATTTTTTTTTAATAATATATCATATATAATTTTAAACATTAAAAAAATATTTTGTTATTGTAAAAACATACAGAAAAATTTATTATTTAAACGCCTATTTCAGTAATTAAAAAACTATTAAATTTGCAGATATTAAAAAATTTTTATGATAAAAATAAAATACTATTTAATAATACTAATCACATTAGTTAGTGTAAAAATATCATTTGGACAAAATGAGCATAACTGGGGACAAATAAATGGAGATTTCCAATTAGATGCGATGTATTTTTTAAATGACTCAAGTATTAATGCATATCAACCTAAAGAAAAATTTGGTAATAATGCTTATTTATCGCTGTTTTATAGTAACAAAAATATATCAGCTGGATTAAGGTTTGAGAGCTATTTACCACCATTAGTGGGCTATGATCCACAGACCAAAGGCATAGGAATAGCTCATAGATATATAGCATATCAATCTAATAACAATAACTTTAAAATAAAAGCTGGGCATATTTATGATCAGTTTGGATTAGGATTAGCATTGCGAACATATGAAGATAGATCTTTAGGGATAGATAATGCAATAGATGGAATAGAAATTTCATATCAGATGAAAGATTATTTTATTATCAAAGGCTTAATAGGAACACAAAAATTTTTTTGGGGAAATACTGGAAATTATATTAGAGGAGTCGATGGAGAAATAAATATTAACAAATTAAACAAAAAATGGTCAGAAGGGAAATGGAATTTTAATTTAGGGACTTCTTTTGTCAGTAAATATGAAGAAGATAAAGATCCTTTATACAAATTACCAGAAAATATTGGTATTTGGGCCATTAGATACCAATTATCCTCACCATTTATGCTATGGAACACAGAAATAGCCTTTAAATCTCAAGATCCTTCAAAAGTAAATAATTATATTTATCATAAAGGCAATGGGGCGCACACTGATATAACATTTTATGGAAATAACTGGGGAATATATTTAGCAGCACACAGAATGGATAATATGGACTTTAGAATGCTAAGGAATGAATCTGGTATTAGAAGTATCATCAACTATATTCCTCCACTCACCCAACCACAAAATTATATTTTAGTAAAAAATTACCCTTATGCTAGCCAAGCTAAAGGTGAATGGGCATTCTCAGGACAAGGAAATTTCACAATACCTAAAAATACAGCATTAGGAGGCAACTACGGTACACAAATACAAATTAATTATTCCCGTATGCATAATATAGACCATAAACAAATAAATGATACTACTCCTATAATGGCTTCTGGAACAGATGGCTATAATTCTGAATTTTTTAAAATTGATAAAACTGTTTTTTTTGAAAGTGCTGATTTTATAATAGATAAACGAATGAGCAAAAATTTAAAATTAAATTTTTTATATAATTATACCGTTTATAATAGTGATGTAATCGAAGGACATAATGATGGTACATTCTACATTCACTGTGGTGTGCTAGATCTAAATTATAAAATCAATAAAAAAAACAGTATAAAAGTTCAATTAGCACATGAATACAAAGAACAACATGATAAAAACTGGTTAGGTGGTTTGATAGAATTCGCTATATCATCTAAATGGTTTATCTCTTTACAAGATGAATATAACTATGGAAATGCAAATAAAGATGATAGACAGCATTTCTACTTAACAGGCATATCATATGTACAAGATGCTACAAGAATATCAATTTCCTATGGTAAAGTAAAAGAAGGTATCACTTGTGTAGGAGGTGTATGTAGATGGACACCTGCATATTATGGTATAGGAATTAACATCACAACAACATTTTAAAAAATAATATCATGAAAAATATATTACTTTATATCTTTTTAATTACCATAGCCTTATTTGGTTGTGATAATGTAGAGCCACCTTATATACAACAAAATGCAAATACTGATACAACTATTAATAATAACATAAAGCGTGTTCTTATAGAAGAATTTACTGGCCATTTATGCCCAAACTGCCCAGAGGCTTCACATATTGCAGAAAATCTACAGCAACTTTATCCGGGAAAGATTACCATAATTGCAATACATTCTGGTAATTTTGCTAATTTAATATCACCAAATTACATGACTGATTTTAGAACTGAAGAAGGTAATATCCTTAACACATCTTTTGGAGTTAATACCTACCCTAGTGGCATGGTAGATAGAGTTCAACTATTAGGTAGCCATCTAATATCGCCAAACGAGTGGGGCAGCGTAGTAACAGATAGACTATCAGAGCAATTAACTGCAAATATTAGCATCACAACTCAATATAATGAATCAAATAGAAATTTTAATTGCACTATTAAAACGAATATTTTAAGTACTTTTGATAACCCATTAATGCTTGTAGCTTTATTAACAGAGGATAGTATAATAGATTATCAAAAAAATAATAATCCATTATATGGATTAACGCCAGATATACCAGACTATGTGCATAATCATGTTCTAAGAGGAAGTATAACAAATATATGGGGAGATACTATATGCAAAGGTTGTATAGCTAATGATAGCTACATAAAAACATACACTTATACATTATCAAATGAATGGAACGAGGATAATGTAAATATAGTAGTGTATTGCTATGATGCAGAGACGCAAGAGATCAAGCAAGTCATAGAGCA
>JAGPGB010000122.1 GCA_018056215.1 Bacteroidales bacterium
TATTTTTGTTTCTTTTTTGTTAATTTTGTATATTATTTTATTTTTTTAATTATGCTAAAGCAAGCTTTTAAAAAAGGATGTTTGTCTAATGGGCTTAGATATATACTGTATCCAGTTAAAGACACTTCATTAGTATGTGTTAATATGTTTTATTTCGTAGGATCTAGAGACGAGGAACCTGACAAAACTGGTTTTGCTCATTTATTTGAACACTTGATGTTTGCTGGTAGTGAGCAAGCTCCATCTTTTGATAATGAGGTAGAGAGTGCTGGTGGAGTTAATAATGCTTTTACTACACAGGATTATACAGACTATTTTATCGAATTACCTGCTGATAATGTGGAGTTAGCTTTATGGTTAGAAAGTGATAGAATGCGGCATTTGAACATTAATGAAAAAAGTCTCAATATTCAAAAAAATGTCGTAATAGAAGAGTTCAAAGAAACTCATCTAAATCAACCTTATGGAGATTTATTTCATATTCTATCAGATTTATGTTATACTAAACATCCTTATAGATGGCCTACAATAGGATTATCGCCTGAGCACATAGAAAAAGCAACTATTGAAGATGTACAGCGGTTCTATGATAAATGGTATCAACCCAATAATGCTATTTTAGCTATTAGTGGAAAATTTAATGAAAATATTGAAGATTTAATAAAACAATATTTCGAAAACATTCCATCTAACCTAATCAATGAACGCAATTATCCTTTAGAGCCACCTATAGAGCATCAAATAAAAAAAATAGTAAAACGTGATGTCCCGCTTAATCTGATTGTTATTGCATTTCCTATGCCTGGTAGATTATCTCCAGAATATTCTACTTATGATATTTTGTCAGATATTTTAGGAAATGATAATTCATCACGTTTGTATTCTTCATTAGTGAAAGAAAAAAAATTATTTATTTCTGTAGATGCTAGCATAATGGGTAGTGTAGATCCTGGGTTAATGCTTATCACTGGTATTGTAAAACCTTCTATAGACGTTAGCAAAGCAGAAGCTGCTCTCTGGGATGAATTGATTAATTTTAATAAGAAACCTATAACTGATAGAGAACTTGAAAAGGTAAAAAATATGTTTCTTAGCTCTTTATCAATGGATATTTATGATTTACAAAAAGTAGGTTTTGAACTTTCTTTTTATGAAGCATTGTCAAAAGCAGAACTTTTATTCGAAAATTATGATGTATATCGCTCTATCACTAAAGATGATATAATGAGTTTAGCAGATCGAATATTGAACCCAGATAGAGCTTTTGTTTTAAATTATTTAAAAAAATGATTAATTATGAGACCTAATGTTATTATACCTAAAGAACCTGAAATTCCTTATGTAGAAGAATTATTACTAAATAATAAGACAAAGCTTTTTACATATTCTACACAGCGAACAGATCTAGTTTCTCTTTATATCACAGTGCCTTGTGGTTATAAATATGCTAAAAATCCTGTAATAGGTAAATTTGCTTGGGAAATGATAAAAGCAGGTACTAATAAAAAAAATTCAATACAAATAGCTGAAGAATTAAATTATTATGGTGCATCGTTAGATATTTCTGTGAATCCAGATTCAGTAAATATTTCTTTGGTTACTTTAAAAGATTTCTTTTTACCAGCTTTAGATTTGTTGTTTGAGCTTTTAACAGATGCTAATTATCCTAAAAAAGAATTACTACTGCAAAAGCAAGAAACTATGGGCATTTTAAAGATTGAAAATAAAAAAGTAGAATCTATTGCTAATAAAAATTTTTATAAATTGCTTTTTGGTGCTAATCATCCATATGGTAGATATATTAAATATTCTGATATATTTTTAACTCAAAGGATGAATTTATTAAATTTTTCAAAAAAATATTTTGATTTTTCACAATCTTTATGGGGATTGGCTGGCAATTATGATGATCAAATCATTAGGTCAGTTACAGAACATTTTAATTTGTTACCTTATTTAAATATCGAAGATTATGCTATAATTAGTAGAGAACCAGCTAAAAAATCTTTACATATTAATAAGAAAGCTTCTTTACAAACTGCTATTAAAATGGGTTGTCAGATTAAATCATTGCGAGAGAAAGATTATCCATATTTTTTGATAGGGCAAACAATTTTTGGTGGATATTTCGGTAGTAGACTAAATAAGAATATTAGAGAAGAAAAAGGTCTAACATATGGTATATTTTCTCGAACTAATCATTTTAAATATCAGTCTGTATGGAGCATAGCTGCAGAGGTTAAAGCGGATCAAACTAATTTTGCCATTAATGAGATTAGAAAAGAATATGAAAAGTTTATTAATGAACCTATAAGTGATGAAGAGCTGAGTAGAGTGAGAAATTACATGATGGGGACAAGCTTATTTGCTTTTGATGGTGCTTTTAATATTATAAAAAATCAATTAAAAATGAGTGATTTAGGTGTATCAGTAGATTCATACTATAAAAATCTTTTTTACGTTATTAAAAATGCTAATGAGATGGAAATTAGGGAAAAATTTGCAGAATATGTGCCTTGGGGGAAAATGGTTATCGTAACTGCTGGTAATGTAGAGACAAAGTGAATGTGAAACTTGCTGAGTGATAGATTGAGAGATTTAAAAAAAGAGCAGTGTGAGTGATAATGAAAATAGGCGAAAACGAGCAATTGAATAAATAGATAATTATGCAGATTTTGTTAATAGATAGAGTAGGGGAGAGTTAGAAACCTAAATAAATGAAGCAAAGAATTTTTTTTTATATCTTGATATTTTTACAATATTTTTTAAATGGACAAGTAAGTGTACCAGAGCTGCGATGTTTAGAGGTAATAAACAATGGGGATGTTACAATTACATGGTTAGCTAGTAATGATCCTAATGGAGATTTTGTAGCTTATGAAATTTTTTCATCAAATAATGTAAATGGCCCATATTCTTTAATAGCTACTATAAATAATATTGCAGTTACTAGCTATACTCATCTATCTGCACAAGCCAATTTGCATAAAGTTTATTATTATTTACGTGCTAAATTTGGTTCACCTATTACCAATACAAGTAATTCAGATACTTTATCTACAATATATTTAGTATTAACAGACCCACTTAATGGTACTGCTTTATTATCCTGGAATGAACTTCATATTCCTAGACTAATAACTTCATCAGATTTTGAAATTTATAGAAAATACCCTTTAGATTCTTGGACATTAATTGATTTAGAGACTAATACTAATTATGTAGATACTATTTATCATTGTTCTGATACTATTGCATATAAAATTTTGCAGAAGGATCTAAGTGGTTGTATTTCTACATCAAATTTTGATAATGCATTATTGCGTAATATAATGCCACCTCAATCACCATGGTTAGATTCAGTAACAGTATTACCAAATGGACATGCTGCTATGGGATGGCAAGCCTCTAATTCTAATGATGTGATAGCTTATATTATCTATAAATATGAATCTGGTTTTTGGACACCTATAGATACAGTCTATGGTTATACTTATTTTGAAAATTCTAATTCTACTGCTAGTGATGTAGCTGAACAATATAGAGTCGCAGCTTTAGATAGTTGTGGTAATACTAGCCCATTATCTAATGTTATTGAGACTATAAATGTTACTGGTAACCTGTCAATTTGTGATAATATATTTTATCTTTCATGGAATCATCCAGCTGGAGTTTTGTATTTCGATAATTATAGAATTCTTTTATCAAAAAATTCAAATCCTTTTGTACAATTAGATATTACTACTAAAGATACTTTTAATTTATATTTAGATGAAAATCAGGGTAATTGGTGCATAGTGATTCAATCAATTACTGATGATGGTATTACTCAATCTTCGAATCTATTGTGTTTTAATTTTCAGAAACCTTCCTTACCAGATTATGTAAAATTGAGGAAAGTAGATTTTATAAACAATCACATAGAAATAACTTGGAAGGCGCCATCTCATGCTAGCGTGCAAGGTTTTCAAATATATAGATCTACAGATTCTCTAGTTAGTTTTAAAAAGATTGTCGATATACAAAAGAACATTTCAGGAGATTATTTCTACATAGATCCTTTAACTAATTTTCCTCCATATCCCATTTTTTATAAAATTGCTACTATTGACAGCTGTGGCAATGCAGTTTTTCAAAGTGATACAGCTTCTACTTTGTATTTAAAAGGTGTTGTAAATTTTGATATTACAAATACATTATTTTGGCAAGGAAAAATGTCATCATCAGTGACAGATTCACAGCAGATCTTACATAAAAAAATTGATAATATTCCTATTTGGGATTTGCCTTTACCTGACAATCAGAGAGTGTTTATAGATGATTTATCTACAAATGATGATATAGAAAGTAGTGGACATTTTTCTTATCAAGTGGAATGGCCAGTATATTTAGAA
>JAGPGB010000123.1 GCA_018056215.1 Bacteroidales bacterium
AAAAAGAAACGAGACAAAAAAGAGTTAAAAAAATTAAAGAAAAAGAAGCCAACGAAAGTGGCAGTATTAGCTGCCACTGATAGAAGTGGAAATATACTTTTTAAAAAATTAGAAGATGAAAGATTACAAGCTGACCATATATCTGATTTTCTAAAATCACGAATATCTGATAATTCGGTGATATGTGGCAGCAATAAAAAAGCATTCAAGACAGTAAATGCAGAGCACATTAAACACAAAGAAATAACTAACAAAAACAAGATGAAGCAAGGTATATATAGTGTATCAACTGTTTATAAGAAAATAACCAATTTTGTAAGTTGGATATATTATAAGTTCCGTGGAGTTGCAACTAAGTATTTGACAAATTACATAATGTGGTTTGTGGTGAAGGGGAAGTATTTGGCAGAGATGGTCATAGAAGATACGGGGAGGATATTGAACTTAGCAGCGTCGGATAGGCGAGCGTGGGAAAGGTACAGTGCTCTGATGTCAATAACATATGTAATTCAAAACATTTAATTTTTTTCTTAAAATACTTTTTTTAAATTTTGAAAAAATTTAAAAAAACATTTTAACATCAACCCTTCTTATTATTTACATATTTTTTTCACTTCTTTTTGTAATTTTACAAAAAAATGACTTTAGCTGAAGCTAAAAAAATTTTATATGAGATAATTCCTAGGTATTACTATTCAGATTCTGCAGAACCTTTAGTAAGAGATTTATTAATTTATATTCTAGATATTAGCAAAATAGAGTATTTATGCTTAGCTTCTAATTATACTTTAACTACAGATGAATTATTAAAATTAGAAGATGTAATCAATCAATTGAAAGATGAAAAACCAATTCAATATATTCTATGTGAGGCAGATTTTTTAGATTTTAAATTTCAAGTTAATGAAAATATTCTAATTCCTAGACCAGAGACTGAACAACTTGTATTATTAGCAAAAAAATTTTTAGATGCTAATAGTTATGTTCCTAATACAATTCTAGATATAGGAACCGGAAGTGGGTGCATTGCAATAGCAATGAAAAAATTATTTCCTCAAAGTAATGTTATAGGTATTGATTTGTCGAAATCTGCTATTGATTTAGCCGAAAAAAATGCTAGGAAATATGAGTTAGATGTAGAGTTTTATCAATTGGATATTTTAAAAGATGATTTCAATTTATATAATTATGATGTGCTCATAAGTAATCCTCCTTATGTTTTAGAATGTGAAAAAAATGAAATGAATGATAATGTAACTAATTGGGAACCTCATTCAGCTCTTTTTGTACCTAATGAAGATCCTTTGATTTTTTATAAAAGAATAATTAATGAATTTTTTATAAATAGAAAATCCAAATTTGCTTTTTTTGAGATTAATCCATTAAGTTATCAATTATTAGTTGTTTTTTTAAATAGCTTTTCATCGCTGTCATATTCTTTTTTTAATGATTACAATGACAAAATAAGATATTTAGTTATAAAAAAATAAAGGGGTTCATTTAGCGAACCCCTTTACTTCCTGCCATTTACAAGCTATTTTTTATTTAATTTTAATATCTTTACCTTTCTTTTCGATTCTTTCTTTCATTTTAGGTAAATTGAGATATAAGATACCATCTTTATATTCAGCTTCTATTTTTTCTTTATCGATATAATCTGGTACTATAAAGCTTCTGCTAAAGCTTTGATAGTTAAATTCTCTACGTCTGTAGCGTTTGTCTTTTTCTTCTTTTTCTTCGGTTTTTTCGCTTTGAATAGTTAATACATCATTGTCTAAAGATACTTTGAAATCATCTTTATTAAAGCCAGGAGCAGCTACTTCGATTTGAAATTTATTCTCATCTTCACTTACATTTACAGCAGGAGCATTAAATTGCTCTGGCATATAAAAGAAATCTTTTAAAAAATCATCACCGAGAAATTCATCAATGATTCTTGGCAGGAAGTTATCACTTCTGGATGCTGGTAATAATGCCATAGTTTTCTCCTCCTTTCTTTTTTTAATTTTTATTTCTATCAATTCAAAATCAATTTTTATACCAATGGATTTTTTATTAGTTATAATTTATTGATTTACTATAATTTATGTACAAATTTTAAAATTAATTATTGTCAAAATGACATTAATATTCATTTACTATTAAAATATTATGCTAATTTGACACAATAAGTTTATTTAATGCAATACAGAAGTATAAATAATAAACGATGAGATATAATCTCTATAAAGTCAAGTTTTATAATTTATTATTTTTTTAATAATTCATCAACATTTAATTGCCAATTATCGAAATTACCACTACTCATAAGGAGTATCACAGCAGGGAATTTAATATTTTTATTAATGTAATTTTGTATTTCATCAATATTTGTAGTTACAAACAAATTAGGATGATCAAAAGCTGAAAGTACCTCATCAATAGATAAATCTGGTAATTGCTTTAAAGTAAGGGCATGTTTACTATAAAAAACGATAGGAAGATCAGCACTTTCTAATGAATTTCTATATTGAGGAATAAAATTTTTATTTAAACTGGAATAAGTATGTAATTCAAAAACTGAGATTAGTTGTATATCTGGATAACGTTCTCTGACAGCATTTATAGTAGCTTTTACCTTAGATGGTGCATGAGCAAAATCTCTATAAACGACTAAATTATCATTTTCAAAATATTTTTCTAATCTTTTCTCAGCAGATTTATAGCTCATCATAGCTTCGCAGAAAGATTGAGTTTCGATTCCCAGATATTCACAAACGCAGTGAGCAGCTGCTATATTTTGCATATTATGTTTACCGAAAATTTGTAAAGGAAATAATTTTCCTTGATAATTTAAATAAAATATGCCATTATCGACGATATATGGGAAAGTAGAATAATATTGAGGAGAAACATTCAGATTATTATTGTCTAGAATGCTATGTACAATAGGTTCATCTACTGCGAATAGAGCACCGTCTGCAGGAATAATTTCTGCAAATTTTTTAAATTGTTCTATATATATATCTAAAGTAGGAAAAACATTAGCGTGATCCCAATCTATACCATTTATTATACCTATATTTGGTTTATAAATTAAAAATTTAGAAATAAGAAGCTCTGCACTAGCTAAATACTCATCACCTTCTATGATGATGAAAGGTGCATCATTGCTTAATTTTACATTATATTCAAAACCATTCACTTTAGACCCTACTATATAGTCAAAAGACATTTTTAAATTGTTGCATACATGCATTATCATTCCAGTAACAGTGGTTTTGCCATGACTACCTCCGATGACTATTCTGAGTTTATTTTTAGAATGTTCATAAATAAATTCTGGTAATGATAAAATTTTGATACCAAGTTCTTTTGCTTTATGTAATTCAGGATTATTTGCTTTAGCATGCATCCCAGAGATAATTAAGTCAATATCTGGCGAAATATTTTCTGGCAAAAAACCAATATTTTGTGGCAATAAAATATATTTTTTTAAATTGTCTTTTGCTGGATTAAAAATTTCATCATCAGAGCCGCTAACAATATGTCCAGCTTGCTGTAGAGCAATTGCCAATTGATGCATTACTGCACCACCTATAGCTATTATATGTATTCTCATAAATTAAATATTTTTTTTAATATGGTATTTAAGAATTTAATTTCACTTTTAAATAATTCAGATAAGATTTTACTATATCAAGCTGATATAATTGATAGCTTTGATTAGCTAATTCTAGAGATTTATCCAATTGTCCCATAAATTCGTAAACTATAGCCAAGTTATAAAGAGCTTTTGCTAGTATTATTTTATCATTTTCATTGTTAATATATTTTTCATAAATTGCTTTAGCATTATCGATATCTTTGATTTTGAGCAATTTAAAAGCTTTTTTAAAATCTTTATTTGTATTAGCATATATACCTCTCACTGTTGTCATTTGAGGTGGTGAAAGTTGCTTAATGACACTTCGTGCAAATGAATATCCCCAATCTACTGTGAAGTCTTTAGTTTGAAAAATATTTTTCAAAGCTTCAGCTTTAGTATTACCAGTAGCATTAAAAATTGGCTCTTGTGAAAAATCGAAATGTCTAACTAATCCATTCCTATCATAGATGCGCATAACAGCTCTAAAAACACCTTTTCGCGAAGCATAATAAATAGTAGTACCACCATAATCTTGAGAGGTTTCTTGCCTATTTTCCTGAATATTATTGTCAAAAAAGGCTTTAAAATAATCTAGGGTGATTAACCAGCAAGCATTATTGCTTTTCAAAATATATAAAGCACTATCTGCACTCAATGTATCATCAAAATTATTAATATTTGCAATAGGTAATTCTATTAACTCTACATCAAAATTTAATTTTTTTAAAGTATCTAATAAAAAATTAATTGTAGCAATAGA
>JAGPGB010000124.1 GCA_018056215.1 Bacteroidales bacterium
TTAATCATTAATTTTGTTCCTTATAAAAAATAAAAAAGTGGCTTAAAAGATTTAAGCCACTTTTTTTAACCATTAAATTAAAAATAAGCAAATTAATTTTTGATTTTACTTACTATTTTAGCAAAAACTTCTGGTTCATTCATCGCAAGATCGGCTAATGTTTTACGATTAAGTGCGATGTTATTTTTATGAATTAATCCCATAAATTGAGAATAAGTCATACCATTTAATCTGGTTGCAGCATTAATACGCTGTATCCATAATTTTCTATAATCACGTTTTTTTAATTTTCTACCAACATAAGCGTGATTTTGTCCTTTTTCCCATCTATTTTTGGCTACTGTCCATACATTTTTATTACGACCTATATAACCTCTGGTTAATCGTAATATTTTTTTTCTTCTAGCCCTTGATGCTACATGATTAACACTTCTTGACATAATTTACCTCCTTTTTGTTTCAGCGGCTAATGTTTTTAAGCTCTTTGGAGCTGATAACAATTTTTTTTTTAATTTTTTACTTTAATAACATTTGTTTAACAGTTTTAGCAGTTTTGCCTTCTATAATGGCATAATGCCCAAGATTTCTCTTGCGTTTTTTACTTTTTTTAGTCAAAATATGACTTTTGTATGCATGTTTACGTTTCACTTTGCCAGAACCAGTAATTACGAAACGTTTCTTTGCACTTGATTTACTCTTCATTTTAGGCATATCTTATTATTTTTTATTTTTTCTTATTAATTTTAGGAGCTAAAATCATAGACATCACATTACCTTGGATTTTAGGCAATTGCTCTACTTTTGCAATTTCAGATAAAGCATCAGCAAATTTTAATAATTGTACCTCACCTTGATCTTTATACACAATAGTTCTACCTCTAAAGATAATTTCTACTTTTACTTTATTTCCTTCTTCTATAAACCTTTGAGCATGTTTGAGTTTAAAATTAAAATCGTGTTCGTCGATATTAAAACCAAGTCTAATAACTTTAACGACCATTTGGAAAGTTTTTGCTTTAATTTCTTTTTCTTTTTTTCTACGTTCAAAAAGAAATTTGCTATAGTCCATTATGCGACATACAGGTGGATTAGCTTGCGGTGAAATTTCAACTAGATCTAAATTTTTTTCATAAGCTAGTGCTATAGCTTTATCAATAGGTAAAATTAAAGGTTCAAAACCATCTCCTACTACTCTGACCTCACGTGCTGTGATTTCTTCATTAATTCTATAACTAAATTTTTCTTCCTGTGCTCCCAAGTTTTTAATTAAATTTTATTTGTTAAACTTTTATTTAATTCGTCTGAAAATAAATTAATAAATGCCTCAGTAGCCATACTACCGAGGTCGCCTTGTCCTTGACGGCGTACAGACACAGCATTATCATTTTTCTCCTTCTCACCTACTATAATCATAAATGGAATATGCTGTAGCTCTGCATCACGAATTTTTTTGCCTACTTTCTCGGCTCTATCATCCATTTCAGTTCTAATATCTAAATTAGTCAGCAAAGATACAACTTTTTCTCCATATTCAATATATTTTTCACTTATTGGTAAAACTATCACTTGGACAGGTGATAACCATAATGGCAATTTACCTGCTGTCTGCTCTAATAGTAATGATACAAATCTTTCCATAGAACCAAAAATAGCTCTATGTATCATCACTGGACGATATTTTTGATTATCTGCTCCTATGTATTCTAGATTAAATCTTTCTGGTAAATTATAGTCTACCTGTATAGTTCCTAATTGCCAGCTACGGCCTATAGCATCTTGCACCATAAAATCTAATTTTGGCCCATAAAAAGCTGCTTCACCTTTAGCAATTATCGTATTAAATCCTGTATTAGTTACACTCTCTAATATTGCTTCTTCTGCTTTTTGCCAATTTTCTTCGGTGCCTATATATTTTTCTTTATTTTCTGGATCTCTCAATGACACTTGTGCAGTGAAATTTTTAAAATCAAAAGTATTTAGGATGAGCAGTACTATTTCCATCACTTTATGAAATTCATCTTTTAGTTGATCATTTGTACAGAAAATATGTGCATCATCTTGAGTGAAACTACGTACACGTGTGAGACCATGAAGTTCGCCACTTTGTTCGTATCTATAAACTGTACCAAATTCTGCTATTCGCAATGGTAAATCTTTATATGATCTAGGTTTAAAAGCATAAATCTCACAATGATGAGGACAATTCATTGGTTTGAGCATAAACTCCTCACCTTCATTGGGTGTAGATATCGGACGAAATGAATCTTTGCCATACTTTTCATAATGGCCTGAGGTAATATATAACTCTTTTTGTCCAATATGTGGTGTGATAACATGCTGATAACCATATTGCAATTGTACGTTTTTAAGGAATTTTTCTAATTCTTGTCTAACAATTGCTCCTTTTGGTAACCACATAGGCAAACCCTGTCCTACTTTAGGACTAAACATAAAAAGTTCTAATTCTTTACCTAATTTTCTATGATCTCTCTTGCGAGCTTCTTCTAAAAAATTAAGATAATCATCCAATAATTCTTGCTTTGGAAAGCTAATACCATAGATACGTGTAAGCATTTGTCTGTGTTCATCACCTCGCCAATAAGCTCCAGCAATATTTAGTAGTTTAATAGCTTTCACATATTTAGTAGATGGTAAATGAGGTCCTCTACATAAATCTACAAAATCACCTAATGTATAAAAAGTTATTTGTTGATTTTCTAACTCTTCTATCAATTCTATTTTGTAGATATTATTATTTTTTTTGAAATATTCTAAAGCTTCTTGTTTAGTTACTTCCTTTCTAACAAAAGGTATATCTAGTTTGATGATTTCTTTAATTTTGTTTTCTATTTTTTCTAAATCTTCTTCAGTAACTTTATGATCACCAAAATCTATATCATAATAAAATCCCTGCTCTATGCTAGGACCTATGCCAAATTTAGCTTCTGGGAATAGCGAACTAATAGCTGCAGCCATAATATGAGATGAGGAATGCCAAAATATACTTTTACCTTCTGGGTCGTCCCACGTGATAATTTTAATCTGTGCATCATTTTCTATAGCTCTATTTAGATCATACATCTGATCATTTACTTTAATAGCTAAAGCTTTATTAAGCAAGCTCTGACTAATAGACTTAGCTATATCAAAGCCAGTGATACCAGCTGGGAATGACTTTTTATTATCATCAGGAAAAGTAATTATTATCTCTCTCATATCTTTTTTAAAAAAATATTTGCAAAATTAATGTAAAATTTTTAAATGAATATTAAACTTATCCTAAAAAAATAGTATTATAACTCAACATAAACAAAACATTTTATATAAAATCAGTTCACAGATTGATTAGTAGATATTAATAAGAACGATGATTCATCATAAAAAACATTTTTTTATGTCAAACCAGGGACAGGTATTTGCAATTTTTTACTAATAGCAATGAGCATTTCTTTAGTCATACGAGCTAGATCATAGTCTGGTTGCCAACCCCACTCTTCTCTTGCACAACTATCATCTATAGATTGTGGCCAACTATCAGCTATAGCTTGTCTGAAATCTGGATTATATTCAATTTTAAAATCTGGAATATATTTTCTAATCTCAGCAGCTAATTCCTCTGGGGTGAAACTC
This sequence comes from Bacteroidales bacterium, assembly GCA_018056215.1. GTDB lineage: Bacteria > Bacteroidota > Bacteroidia > Bacteroidales > DTU049 > DTU049. The sequence continues at coordinate 3,631 of JAGPGB010000124.1, forward strand.
ATAGCAGTAACATTAAAATCTGCATGATGTTTTAGTTTAGTACCATCAGCCTCCATGAGCATAATAGTAGCTTTTATACAATCAGGCATAAACATCATAGGCAGTCTAGTATCTGATTTTAAAAAACAATTATAATATTTATTTTTTACAGCTTCATAAAAAATCTCAACAGCATAGTCAGTAGTACCACCACCTGGTAGAGTTACACTACTTATAATGCCAGGATATCTCATACCACGCATATCCACACCAAATTTATTGAAATAATAATTTCCTAAAAGTTCTCCAGATACTTTAGTAATACCATACATAGTTGTAGGCTGCAGAATAGTATCTTGTGGAGTATTTACTCTCGGAGTCGTAGGGCCAAAAACCGCTATAGAGCTAGGAACAAAAACTTTTTCTAATTTCAATTCTCTTGCTACTTCTAGAGTATTTATTAATCCATTAATATTAGTATCCCATGCTTTCAATGGATCTTGCTCGCCTTTAGCAGATAAAATAGCAGCTAAATTAATAATAGTGCTTATATTGTATTCTTTACAAATTTCTTTGAATTTATCAGTATTTCTGACATCTAATTGTACATATGGGCCAGCTTTAGCTAAATCATCTGGTAATGGAGTACGGTTATAAGCTAAAACTACGTTTTCGTTACCATATTTTTCTCTTAATGCAGGTGTAAGCTCAGAACCTATCTGACCAGCAGCACCTATAACTAATATTTTTTTCATGGTTTTATTTTTTTT
>JAGPGB010000125.1 GCA_018056215.1 Bacteroidales bacterium
GCAGTAGTTAAATTTTTTCTTTTATTTAACTCTTTAGTCATTTTATGTTTTAAATTAGCACCTTTATTTTTATGTATAATGCCTCTTTTTACATTTTTATCTACAACTGAATAAAATGATGGTAACATATTTATAGCCTCATTAGGATCTGTCGTTGCTAAAATTTTCTTTATCATAGTACGCATAGTCTTTTTATAATATCTATTATAAAGTCTTTTCTTTTCATTAGATCTAATGCGTTTTTTTGCTGATTTATGATGTGCCATAGTTAAAAATTTTTTTTAATTAGTGACCCATGGGGGATTCGAACCCCCGATTTCCAGGATGAAAACCTGGCGTCCTAGGCCGTCTAGACGAATGGGCCAAAATAATTTTTGCAAAATTACTAATATTTTTTCAATCCAAAAAATATTTTTATAACATTTATAACTATTGTTATAAATTTACAAATTCCTGCACTTGAATGCAACATTTCAATAAATATATATTGCTAAAATGAATAGCAAAAAAATATAAATATTGATAATTATTTAAAAATATTGATTATCTACCATTTGCATTATGTCTTTATGAATATCATTAATATTTTTTATTTCATTATAACGAAGTGATTTAATATCATCTTGAATATTTTCTATAATCCAATCATACATTTTTTCTACATTTTTCATGAAAGTCATTGATTGCTCATGGATGTCGTTTTCAAAATTTTGTTTTCTGATTTTTAGATTATTTTCAATAAATTGAAATGGCATTGATAAAATAATTTGGAGATCTGGTTTAGGAATTTTAAAATACTCATATTCTGTTTTTAGAATCCACTTAGAAAAACTGTCCCAATTTTCATAAGGTAATTTAGCACCTTGATAAGCGATGTTAGACAAAACATATCTATCACATATTATCCAATTTCCTAAATTCAAATTTGTATTTATTTCATCTGCTGCATTATACCTATCACCAGCAAATAAAAGTGCCACAAGCTCTGGATGTACATTATCTATATTACCATAATAGCCATCCAAAAATTTCTTTATCATTGTTCCCCATAGTGGAGATTCTTTATCGCTACGTCTAGGAAAATGTATGGTAAGAGTATTTATATTTTTATTATGCAGTGCACCTGTTAATAAGTCTATCTGTGTAGATTTACCGCATCCATCCAAGCCTTCGATCACTATAAATTTACCTTTTCTCATTTTGCAAGATTATTTTCTAATTTTGTAAAATTAAAAAATAAAAATGGAAAATATTAGATTTAATTTTAGAAACCAGTTAGTAGAAATCAAATTACCAGCAATAATGGGGATAATAAATTATACTCCAGATTCTTATTTTGCAGATAGTAGAGTTAAATCAATTGAACAAGCTGTAAAGAAAGTAGAATCTATGATTAATGATGGTGCTGCGATCATAGACATAGGAGCAGAATCTACACGTCCACAATCTACTCCATTAACTGCTGAAGAGGAAATAGGTAGGCTTTCTAATGTTTTGCCTTGCATTCGAAAAGAATTTCCTAAAATTCTAATCTCTATAGATACATATCATGCTCAAACAGCTAAATATGCTATAGATGAAGGAGCAGATATAATAAATGATATTTCAAGTGGATTGATGGATCCAGAGATTATCACCACTGTAGCTAATGCACATATACCTTATATTGCTATGCATATGCAGGGGACTCCATCTACTATGCAGATAAATCCACATTATAATGATGTCATCGAGGAAATAAATTATTTTTTTTCGGAACGGTTACATATTTTATCTGATATGGGCATTCACGATATAATAATAGATCCTGGTTTTGGATTTGGCAAAACTATTGAGCATAATTATAAAATTTTAAATCATTTAAAAGAGTTTACCATACATAATAGGCCTATTTTAGTTGGTTTATCAAGGAAAAGTATGATATATAAAGCGCTAGATATATCACCTGATAATGCTCTATGTCCTACATCTGCTCTTAATCTACAAGCTTTGATAAATAATGCTGATATTTTAAGAGTACACGACGTCAAAGAAGCTAATTATATTATTCAATTATATAACTTGTTAATTGCAAATAAATAGGACATTTAAAAAATTAAATGGATATTAAAGAAAGATATAAATTTTATGTAATTTTGTAAAAAAAATGAATCAAGGAATAATAACAGTTTTACTTGTTCTTGTACCTTCTTTAATAGTTTTTATAACTGCATTGTTTGTATTAAAATCTATGAATGAAAGACATTTAAAAGAAATACGTTCACTTAGAGATGAAGATGTTAGAAAAAATTTTTTACCTTTAAAAATACAAGCATATGAGAGATTAGCATTATTTTTAGAGAGAATAGCTCCAGAGCAGTTATTGACTAAGATGTCTAAAGAAAATTTTGATAATGTCTCTACCCTGCATAAATATATGCTGGATGTATTGAGACAAGAATATGAATATAATCTGAGTCAGCAAATTTATGTTAGCAAAAAAGCATGGCTATCTGTGGTAGCTGCTAAAGAAGAAATGACACAAATTATCAATCAAGCTTATAATGAAGCACATGATACATATTCAGAATTTGCTATTAAAATTTTTGAATTATATCTACAAAAAGACTATCCTGCAATTAAAAAATCCTTAGATTTGTTAAGAAATGAATTAAATAGAGAGGTTTATTATTTAGACAATGAATAAAAATCTCTTTTTATTTTATATTTTTGTAAAAATGTTAATAATGAAAAATAAATAATTTTGTTGATAATAGGCTCCGTAGCTCAATTGAATAGAGCATCTGACTTCGGATCAGAGGGTTGTGGGTTTGAGTCCCTCCGGAGTCACAAATAAAAAATTTGAAAATTATGGAATTAGAAATTGGTTTAACTCACGAAGAAGAGAAAATCGTTAGTCAAGAAGATTCAGCAGTGCAATATGGTTCTGGATTAGTTGATGTTTTTTCTACACCAGCATTAGTAGCATTTATGGAAAAAACTTGTATGGATTGTGTAGACTCACTATTAGAACCAGATTATTGTACCGTAGGTATAGAGATTAATGTGAAACACTTGAAAGCTACTAGAATAGGTGATACCGTGCGAAGTATTGCTAAACTTATAAAAATAGAGGGTAATGTTTTAACTTTCGAGGTAAAAGCTTATGATTCTATAGATATAATAGGCGATGGCATTTATAAAAGGTTTATTATTCATAAGCCTACTTTCCTATTAAAATTAGCTCAACAATATGAAAATAGATGAAATTAAAATATTTTATCTTAATACTTTTAATTGCCTCAACTGCTTTTTCTCAAAATGAAATTGTAATTAGAAAATATTTTTTTAATGATGGAGTATATTTAAAACCTCAATCATTATATTATAATAATCCTGACTACATAGATTATAGAGTAATATTAGATAATAGAGGTTCAGTATATTCTGTAGAGATACCTTGTAATGATAGTATTAATAAGAATTATTGTCGATTAGATACTTTATTTGCTGTGGTTGTAGATAATTCTGTGTATATTAAACAAGCATATGAAAATAATTTTTATCATGCTACGATCATAGGAGCATTAATACATTTCTATGATATAGAAATAACATATTATGATTCATATGATGATTATTACTATTATAATTATTGGGTTACATATCCAATAGTAGAACGTAGAAAAGTAAACGTTGAATATGTAATAGAGCTACAAACTGGAAAAAGATTTTATTTCAATTATGATAATTTTTTAAAATTTTTAAAAGAACGAGATGAATTACTATATAACGAACTTTTACATGCTAAAAAGAAGAACAAAATAATATATAATTTTCTTTTGCGTTATAATTCTAGACATCCACTACCAGTGCCTTATGAGGAATTTTGATTTTATCTTTTTATTACTTTTAATATATGTAAATCATAAATTAATACAGCTCTAGTAGGAATATTCTCTGAATCGCCTAACCATCCAAAAGCCAAAAATGATGGAATTATTGCAAAAGCTCGAGTACCTTCTGGCAAATAATATAAAACTTCTTCTAATCCACTTTCTATTTCAGATTTTCCTAATTCTACCTCTTTAGGACCTGATTTATCAGAATCGTAACATATTTGATCATTTATAAGCATAGTTTTGAAAGCAAACCTAACAATATCTCCCCTTTCTGGTAATGGGCCATCTCCATTTTCATATATCATATAAAGTACACCCCTAGGGGTAGTATCCATTATCCAACCTTTCCTTTGAATATAAGTTGCTATATCTCTTTGCTCTTGCTTGAGATATAGTTTATTAGCTTCTAATAAATGCTCCTCGTATAGTTCAGAATCCATGTTTGTTTTTGAATTATTATGTTTATCAT
>JAGPGB010000126.1 GCA_018056215.1 Bacteroidales bacterium
AAAGAATTATTAAATCATGCATCAAAATATACATTATTTGCAGCAGCTATAATGGTTGTATATTTGTTACTAATGTGGATATTTGGTGGCAATATTTTAATGTTAAATACTATAACATTTATTATTCAAGCCTTTGCTATTATATTTTTTAGTATAAAAGCTATCAACAAAGCACGTATAGAGTTCGGAGAAGGACATATAAGCTATTTAAATGCATTTTTATTAAGCTTTATTATTTCTTTCTTTAGTTTATTAATATTTTTACTTGTTAAATTATTAATATATTATGTATTAGACCCTAATTATTTAAATAATATGCTAAATACAGTAATGATAAACATGGAGATGCAAAAAGAAATGCTACCAGAGCAATTTCAATCTTATGCTAATCCTGAAACATTCACTAAAGCTTTTTCTTTTAAATACCAATTGAGTGCCGCATTTACATATTTGATAGAATCTGCCATTTTATCTTTGATATTAGCTGGAATTGTTAAAAAACATCCTGCTATTAATGAAAATATGTAATTTTATAAATATCTAATTTTACAAAAAATAAACAAATACTATGGATATATCAGTAGTAATACCATTATATAATGAAAAAGAATCATTACCAGAGCTCACTGAATGGATCAGAAGGGTAATGAAAGAAAATAATTTCAGTTATGAAATTATTTTTGTGGATGATGGTAGTACAGATGGGTCGTGGGATGAGATTAAAAAATTATCAACAAATAATAATGATATAAAGGCAATCAGATTTAGACGTAATTTTGGTAAATCTGCTGCCCTGCATGTAGGATTTCAAAAAGCTAAAGGCGATGTAGTCATCACAATGGATGCAGATCTACAAGACAGCCCAGATGAAATTCCAGAACTTTATAAAATGATAATGGAACAGGATTATGATTTAGTGTCTGGATGGAAAAAGAAAAGATATGATCCTCTATCCAAAACATTACCTACAAAAATTTTTAATTGGGGAACACGTGTAGTCTCTGGCATTAAATTACATGATTTTAATTGCGGACTAAAAGCATATAAACATGATGTAGTGAAAAGCGTAGATGTTTATGGAGAAATGCATAGATATATTCCTATTATGGCTAAATGGGCTGGTTTTAATAAAATAGGAGAAAAAGTAGTACATCATTATCCCCGTAAATATGGAACTACTAAATTTGGTATGTCACGTTTCATACGTGGACCTTTAGACTTGCTTACAATAAATTTTGTGACCAAATTTGGCAAAAGACCTATGCACTTTTTTGGCACAATCGGAATAGTTGTATTTATTATTGGATTTATCATTGCTCTATATTTGGCAATAGCAAAGATACTATATCAGCAATATAAAATGACAGAAAGACCACTGTTCTATTTAGGCATTTTGTTTATGATTATCGGAACTATGCTTTTCATAGGTGGCTTTTTAGCAGAGCTGATACAAAGGAATAGTCCTGATAAAAATAAATATGATATTAAAGAAGAACTAAATATTGTAGAAGGAGAGAGTCAAAGGTTATGAGTAAAGATTGGCAACGGGTAGCTATGGTAGGTCTAGCATTCCCGTTTAAAGGCGGCATGGCAGCTTTGAAAAATAGATTGGCTATAGAACTGCAAAAAGCAGGCAAAGATGTAGAAATTTTCGGTTTTAAAAGATTGTATCCATATATTATTTTCCGAAAAGATGAAAAAATTACTGATAAAGCTGAAATAGAGGAATTCTTTAATAAATATAAATTAAAAATACATAATTTTCTTAAGTCATGGAACCCTTTTACTTGGCGTTTCACTGCTAAACTTATATCATCTAGAAATCCAGATATTGTTATTTTTCAATATTGGGTTGCTTTTTTAGGTATTATTTATGGCCAAATAGCTAGATACCTTAAGAAAAATAATAAAGATATAGTAACTTTAGCTATCGTAAATAGTATTTACGGTAAACATAAATTTAGCCAGAAAAAATCTTTTAAATATTTCGCCAAATATATCGACGCTTTCATTTTTTTATCAGAAAAAGTAGCAGATGAGTTTAATGAACTTAACATTAACAAACACTACTTGATAGTACATCATCCATTATATGATCATTATGGAGAACTTATACCTAGAGAGCAAGCACTTAAAAAACTTAAACTTCCTGAGAAAATTATTATTAATGAAAATGAGATCAATATTAAATATATTTTGTTTTTTGGCCAGGTGAAGGAATATAAAGGCCTAGATTTGTTGTTGCATGCTTTACCAGATACAGACCCTTCTATACATTTAATTATAGCAGGAGATTTTTTTCAATCTAAAGATATATTTATCGATATGATTAAAAGGCTAAATTTAGAGGATAGAGTTTATATTTATGATAGATATATTCCAGATAATGAGGTCCCCATATTTTTTTCAGCAGCAGATTTGATAGTAATGCCATATAAACTTGTTAAACAAAGTGGTATCACTCGTATTGCACTTCGTTATAATAAACCTTTCATTACTACAGATACCGATATTTTAGATATTTTATCTAATAAATGCTGTGACACAGATTTTATAATTACTAGTGAGGCTACTGAAATATCTAAAGCTATAACTACTTTTTTTAGTGATAAACCAGAAGACAAAAACCAAGTGAAAAGATGGCTACAAGCACAGAAAACATTAGCTAATATTTTATCTTGGAGTAAGATGATTACTGCTATAGATGATCTTTATAAATTAAGTAAAAATTAGTATTTTATCATTTTCTAATAATATATTTCTCATGCATAAAACCAAGGACAGATATCTACTTATTCAAACAGCAAGTATAGGAGACGTGGTACTTATCACACCAGTTATAGAGTCTATTCATAGATATGATCCCGATGCAGAAATATTTATTTTAATTAATACTAGAGCAGCAGAGCTTTTTGATAATCATCCATTTATTTCAAAAGTTTTTATTTGGAATAAAAAAAATAGAAAATACAAACATCTGTGGCATTTAATATTTCAACTAAGAAAATATAATTTCACTGCAGTAATAAATTTTCAGCGATATTTATCTTCTGGTTTTTTAATGTGGTGTATGCATAGTAATAAAAAAATTACTTTTAAGCAAAGTACAATGTCTTGCTTATTTGCCAATGAGACTTATGAGCATTTGTGGAATCAAAAGCATGAAGTTGATAGGAATTTAATATTAATACAAAACATTGTAAATAATAAAGACTTAATCAGACGTCCACAACTTTACATTCCTGAAAATATTAAAGTTGATTTACCACAAAATCCATATATTTGTATCTCTCCATTTTCTCTTTGGAATACGAAACAAATGGTTATATGGAGATGGGTAGACCTATGTGAAAGTTTAATTAATTTAGGCTATAATGTGGCAGTTTTAGGTGGTAAAGAGGATATAAATAAAAATAAATTGTTTTTTAAAGAGTTTCAGAATAATGAACATATTTATGATTTTGTAGGTAAATTATCTTTATTAGAAACTTTATATGTAATAAAACATTCATTTATCACTTATTCTAATGATAGTGCTATTACACATTTGGCTTCTTCTATTAATGCGCCAATAGCAACTATTTTTTGCTCTACTGTCCCATCGTTTGGCTTCACTCCATTAAGTGATAAATCTTTTATTATAGAGCCCAATATAGAGCTATTATGTCGTCCTTGTGGTAAACATGGTTATTCGAAATGTCCCAAAAATTTATTTATTTGTGGAAATAGTTTTAATATAGAGCAATTATTAGAACCTGTAAAGCAATTACAATCCGATGTACAATAAAGATGTAATAGAAACTGTAAATTTTTTAAAACAAGGTAAGGTGATTTTATGCCCTACAGATACTATTTGGGGACTCAGCTGCAATGCTTTAGATGAAAAGGCTATTCAAAAAATTATTGAAATAAAGCATAGACCTGATAATAAAAATTTTATTATTTTAGTTTCATCTTTTGATATGTTAAAAAAATTTGTTAAAAATATACCTTCATTAGCTTTTAAAATAGAAAACGAAAGTGATAAGCCTGTAACAATAATTTATCCAGATCCAGTAGATTTACCTAACATTCTGATAAATGAAGATAATACGATAGCAGTCAGATTAGTTAGACATAATTTTTGCAAAGAAGTTATCAATCTCTTAAAAACACCAATAGTTTCTACATCTGCTAATACATCTGGTAATCCTTCCCCTATAAACTTTGAAAATATAGATGCAGTTATTAAAATGGCAGTTGATTATATCGTCCCTTTACGCAATGAAAATAATTCTTCTCATAAAGCTTCTAAAATTGTGAAAATTATTAATGAAAATGAATA
>JAGPGB010000127.1 GCA_018056215.1 Bacteroidales bacterium
ATGTAATTTGTCAATTAGAATTTTTATTTTAAAAAAATTTACTTTTTTTGCAAAAAAAATGTTTAGATCTATTATTAATTATTTTGAGACTTGGCAAGATTACCATTGGCTATTAGCATTATACACATTGATCACAATAATTATAGCTGTTGTAGGCTCGCGTAAAAGAACTACTGAAGACTTTTTGATTGCTGGTCGCAAAGTAGGCACACTTGGATTTACCACTTCTGTAGTGGCATCATATATAGGTGGTGCTGCGTTAGTGGCATTTTCTGCTTATGTATTTAGATTTGGTTTATCAGCATTATTTGTATTTCTAGGAACAGCTGTAGGATTTATTTTATTTATTCCTTATGCTAAAAAGTTAAAATCATGGAGTGACGAAAAAGTAACATATACTATGATGGACTGGTTTTACATAAAGTATGATAAAAAAACTGGTACTCTCACAACTATAGTGTTAATGATAGTTTATTTAGGTATGTTATTAAATCAATTCATTGCTGGTTCAGCAGTTCTAGCAGGAGTGAGTGGATGGACTTACGAAAAATCTTTAATTTTTGCTGCTGTAGTTTTAGCTGTTTACTTATTTATAGGTGGTTTTCAGAGTGTTATTAGGACAGATATTTTTCAATATTTTGTGATGATGGTTATAATGATAGTGATAATAAGAATAATATGGATGAATGATGCACCAACAGTTTTACCAGAGATGTATAAAACTACACAATTAGACTGGGGAATGATGATAGCTTTTTTACTTTTTGGTATATTGATAGTTTTTCAGAGTGCTGAATATTGGCAGAGAGTATATGCAGCTAAAAGTATAAAAGTTGTAAAAAAGGGCTTTTGGTGGTCTGCAGTATTAACATTTATTAGTGGTATAATAATTACTTGGATAGCATTATCTGCTAAAATTTCAAATCCTAATATAGAACCTACAAATGCTTTTGGTACTGGGCTGGTTGCCTTATTGCCACAAAAATTATCTGCGCTGGTATTGGTTATGGTTTTTGCTGCTATAATGAGTTCAGCAGATACACAAATTTTTGTTATTTCATCAGGATTTGCACTTAATTTATTTAAAAAAGCTAAAGATGATGATAAAAAATTAAAGAAAAATACTCAATTTATTACCTTAATAGTTATTTTATTAGCTGTTTTAATAGCATATTTCATTAGAGATATAGTTACTGTAGTCAATTTCATTACAGGCATAGGATTTACAGTGTTACCTGCAGCATGGGCAGCCTTTCATTTTAATATTTCACCAAAAATTGCTTTTCAGAGTGTAATAGCAGGATTAGTGTATGTATTATTACTAATAATTTTTGGTATCTTTATTCCAGAGTTTGTGATTTTATCATTTATCGTATCTGGTCTATATATGTTTGTGGGAAATCTAATAGTTAAAAAAAAGGAAATTAAAAAAAATAACATTTATGAAGCATAGATTTTTATATGTATTTTTTTGCTTTCTTTTGTCACTTAATCTTTATTCACAAGATACAATAGTGAAGGGCAAAAGATGGAATTTTTTACCTGTCGTTTTGTATAATTCAGATCTGGGCTTTGAGGTAGGTTTATTAACAAGTATGTATGATTTCGGAGATGGCAGATTATATCCAAACTATATTTACAATATTAGCTATGAGATAGATATAACTACAAGAGGTAGCATAATCAGTCAACTTTTTTTTGATAGTGGCAAAAAGATAAAAAATGGCAAATGGCGTGTAGTAAGTGATTTTTCGTATATACATGAACAAGCCTCAGATTTCTATGGATTTAATGGGTATGCCTCTACTTTTCACCCTGAATACATAGAACAAAACAATGAATCGTATGTCAGCAGGATGTTTTATAGATATGATAGGAAAATCTTCAGACTCACTAATGATATTTGGTATAAACTAAGTGATCATTCTTCTCTAATATTTGGATTGCACATATTTAATTATAGAATTGGCACAGTAAATATCGATGTTATTAATAAATTTCATCAAAAAAATCCTCTACCGGATACTACACTTTTAATTGATTACTATATAAATAATGGATTTATCAGGGATGATGAGGCAAAAGGTGGTTGGATAATAGCTCCACGACTATCCTATGTATATGATGGTAGAGACAAAATATTTAATCCTACAACGGGTATTTATGGAGAATTAAATTTCCTCGCTAATCCTAAAATAGATGCTTTATATTCAAAAAATTTTTTTAGGTTTTCTACTAATTTTAAATTTTTCTATCCATTATTTAATAAATATTGCATAATGGCTCTTAGATTAGGATATCAAGATCAGATAGGAGCTCAAGCGCCATACTATTTTATGCCCTATATCACTCAAGCATTTTCTAATAATACTTTAGTAGAAGGTCTCGGCGGTGGTAAATCTCTAAGAGGAATTTACAAAAACCGAGCGTGGGGTGATGGTTTTTTCTATGGTAATCTCGAAGCTAGGATTTTAGCTTATAGTTTTCATACTAAAAAGCAATTGGGAGAAATACGCATTAAGCCTTTTTATGATTTTGGCATTATCACTGACCCAGTAAAAATTCCTATATATTATTTAAACAATGATTTAACAGATTATAAAGATATACCTGATAGACTACATCATAGTTTGGGATTAGGTGTACATCTTGTTTTAAATGATAATTTCATAATTAGTGTAGATGTAGGTCAAAGTTTAAACAAAAATGATGGCGGCACTGGTGTATATGTTACTACAGGTTATAATTTTTAAAAATTTATTAAAAAAAATAATTATATTTGCCTTATGAATTAAAAAAATATGAATATAAAATAATAAATTATGGAAAAGAGAAAAGATGTAAGACAATTAATTATTGATGCCGCTGAAAAGTTTAATAACAAAACGGCTTTTGTTTATAATAATGTAGAGTATAGTTTTGCTAAATTACAAAATGATGTTTTTAAATTAGCAAATGGACTACTAAATATCGGACTAAGAAAAGGAGATAAAGTAGCTATTTATTTACCTAACTGCATAGAATATGCATATTCATACTACGCAATATATTCTACTGGTTTAGTTGTGATACCTATAGATTTCTTTTTAACTGATAATGAGATTATCTCTATAGGTAACCATTGCGAGTTAAAAGCTATTATTACTACTGAAAATGTTAAATTTGATTTAAAAGAATTGAAAGATGCCATCCCCACTTTAGAGCATATAATAACAATAGAAAAAAATACAAACTATCATTACTTTTGGGATTTAATAAATAATTCGAGTAATGAGCTAGCAGATCAAGGCATTGATATATCTATGCCATCAAGTATTTTCTATACATCTGGAGTAACTGGCAAGCCTAAAGGAGCTTTATGGAACTATGAGCATATTCATTTAGGAGCAGAGCAAATGAAGGAAATGGGTTCATATGAAAAACTATTAAATATTGTAAAAATAGATGTTACAGAGAGGTCTGTGGCTCCGATACCATTTTCACATTCTGCAGGTCTATTATATTTCATGATAGGAATAAAATATGGGATGAGTACTGTAATAATGCCTAGATTTGCTCCATTAGAATTAGTAAAATTAATTAAAAAATGGGGAGCTACTAATATATTTATGGCACCTGCTATGTTTTATGCAGTTTTAACTTTAAAAGAGATCGAGAATTATTCACTTGATACTTTGATTTGGGCTACTGTATTTGGAGCTCCTTCATCACCAGACTTAATGATGAAATTTGCCAAATTATGCCCTAATGCAGTTGTATTGAATGGTTATGGTCTTACAGAAGTAGTACCACCTTTAACAGTCTCCTCACCTCAAAATATCAAGGGATTTAGTTATATAGTTTCTAATATTAATCTGAAGCTCGTAGATTCTCATGATAAAGAAGTAAAAAAAGGCGAAATCGGCGAAGTAATTGTAAAAGGCAAATCTGTATTTTGCGGTTATTATAATGAACCACAGCTAAATGAACAAGTTTTTAAGAATGGATGGTTCTATACTGGCGATTTAGGCTATTTCGATAATGATAATACTCTATACCTCATTGGTAAATCTAAAGATATTATCAAAGTAGGTGGTGAACTAGTGTGGGCTGCTGAAATAGAAGAAGTGTTACTTAGATATCCAGGCATAAGAGAGGCTGCAGCAGTAGGCATACCAGATCCACTGAGAGGCGAAGTAGTGAAATGCTATGTCGCTCCAGCAGACAGTACGCAACTCAATAAAAATGATCTATTGGATTACTTAAGAAAAAATCTTGCTAAATTTAAACAACCTAAAGATATAATTATTTTAGATGACTTACCAAAGACAGG
>JAGPGB010000128.1 GCA_018056215.1 Bacteroidales bacterium
ATTTTTTATAATTATCTTAAAAATATTAAGTATTTTTGCCATTACAAGTTTAATAAAATACAAAATGATATGAAAAAATTATTTGTGTTATTCATTGCAGTAGTAATATCAGTATTATCGCTAACTGCTCAAGTAGAAACAGAACCTAAAAAAGAAGGATTTCAATTTACAATTATTAAAGAAAATCCTGCTACTTCTGTAAAAGACCAATATAAATCTGGCACTTGTTGGGCTTTTTCTACACTAAGTTTTTTAGAAAGTGAATTATTGCGTACTGGCAAGGGAGAATATGATTTATCTGAGGCATTTATTGTTAGGAACGCTTATATAGAAAAGGCTATCAGGTATGTGCGTTTCCAAGGGAAAACCAACTTTGGTGCTGGTGGTGGTTTTAGAGATATTTCATATATTATTAAAAAATATGGTATTGTCCCTGAGTCTGTATATACAGGATTAAATTATGGTACAGACAAACATGTACATGGTGAGCTAGATGCAGTTCTCACAGCTTATCTAGATGAGATTATTAAAAATCCTAATAAAGAGTTATCAACTGCTTGGCTTAATGGTTATATAGGCATCTTAGATGCATATTTAGGGAAAGTTCCAGAAAAATTTACTTATAATGGGAAAGAATATACTCCTATTACTTTTGCTCAATTTTTAGGATTAAATATGGATGATTATGTGGAAATAACTTCTTTTAATCACCATCCTTTTTATGAGCAGTTTGAGTTAGAAATACCTGATAATTGGCTTCATGAAAAAGTTTATAATGTTCCATTAAATGATATGATGGCAATCATAGATTATGCTATTAATAATGGATATACTGTAGCTTGGGGTAGTGATGTCTCAGAAAAAGGCTTTAAATGGTCTAAAGGTATTGCTGTAGTTCCTGATGAAACTCTACCTGATCTCACTGGTACTGAAAAAGAACGTTGGGAAAAGCTAACCGAAGCAGAGAAGCAAAAGCAGATTTATTCTCTCGATGCGCCAGTTAAAGAAAAAGTAATAACTCAAGAGCTGAGACAAATAGCTTTTGATAATTATTCTACTACAGATGATCATGGTATGCATATTACTGGTATTGCTAAAGATCAAAATGGGAATATTTATTATAAGGTTAAAAATAGCTGGAATGTTATGGGACCATATGATGGATATTTCTTTGCTTCTAAACCTTTTGTAGAGTATAAAACTACTGGTATAATGGTAAATGTAAATAGTATACCTAAAGATATAAGAAAAAAATTAGGATTGTAAAATTGATGAATTTTTAAGGTGTCATTTTTTATAAAATATTTTATAAAGGTGGCACCTTAATATTTTTTATAATTATATCAACTGTATATTAAAATGTCGAATGTAAAGAGTACATCAGGAGAAAAAACTTTTATAAAGTCTTTATTTCAATTTTCTATTGGTCAATGGATAGCAGCTATTATTAGCTTCATTACTACCCCTATAACTACTTGGCTTATTGTACCTGATGAATTTGGTAAAGCTGCAATGTTTACTCTTGCATTTAATTTGATATTAAATATTGTTTTACTTGGTGCTGATCAAAGTTTCGCAAGGTTTTTTTATGAACGCTCAGAAAGTAAACGTAGTAATTTACTCTGGGAATCATTACTACCTAGTCTAAGTATAGGTATTTTGACTTTTATAATTATTGGAATTTTTTGGCAAGAACTGTCCGTATTGCTTTTTGGTGATGCTAACCATTTTACTCCAATATTATTATTAGATATTACTGTTTTTATTGCTATAATTGAAAGATATGCTCTTTTACTAGTTAGGATGAAGCAAAGAGGCAAAGCTTACTCTATTATAAAAGTTATTAATAGTTTAGCAAATGCTGTTTTTACAATTTTATATGCATTATTAATAGATAAAACTTTCTATGCTGTCATTATTGGTTTATTCTTTTCTCATGTATGTTCTGCTACTGTCGCTATTATTTATGAGAAAGAAATTTGGCGCACCAAAACACATATTGATAAAAAAAATATCAAAGCTATAATTAAATATGGTTTGCCTTTTGTACCTACTTTTTTAGTTCTTTGGATTTTTCAATCTATAGATAGGATAGCTATTAGAAATTATTGCGATTTCGCAGAGGTAGGTTTATATGCGGCAGCTTTTAAAATTGTAGCTGTTATGAGTTTGATACAAAATAGTTTTACAAATTATTGGGTACCTGTCTCTTATGAAAGTTATGAGAAAAATCCTAATAATACTGGCATTTTTGAGAAAGTTTCTTTATTTGTTTCTGCTATTATGTTTATTAGTGGCATTGTTATAGTAATTTTCAAAGATTTGATTTTCCTTTTATTAGAAAGTTCCTATAGATCTGCTGCAGGGTTAACTTCTTTTCTTTTACTAATGCCTATTATAGATACAGTATCTTATGTTACTACTGTGGGGATTAACTTCAAAAAGAAAACTTATTTATATATTATTAGAGCTACTATTGCTGCTATTATCAATGTAGTGGGTAATATATTTTTGGTTCCTAAATATGGTGCTGAAGGTGCAGCATTATCTACAGCTATTTCTTATGTGGTTTATTTCTTTATTGGCACATATTTTTCTCAAAAATTATATCCAGTTAATTATCACCTTAGTAAATTTTATATTTCTACTTTTGTTTTTCTATTAGTTTCTTTTATTAATACTTTCATACCAATAATATATTTGCAGGTTATAAGTGCTGTGGTTGGCTTTGTGATTATTTGTTATCTATATAAAGATCAGATTTTTTATTTATTAAATATCACGAAAGCTGGAGTTGATAAAGTTAGAAAATCAAAAACAAAATAATAACACAATATCTTAATTGACAAAAATTATTGTAATAATCTGGAATTAACTAAATTTTAATTCGTAAATTATTAATAAAAATTAATATCTATAATTTTCTGACTTATAAGGTCCATTAATAGGTACATTTATGTATTCTGCTTGCTCTGGCGTCAGTTTAGTAAGTTTGACACCTAAAAACGGAAGATGTAGCCTGGCTACTTCCTCATCTAGATATTTAGGTAAACAATAAACTCCAATTTTGTAATCATTTTGCCATAAATCTAGCTGAGCTAGCACTTGATTAGAAAATGAGTTACTCATAACAAATGATGGATGACCAGTAGCACAACCTAAATTCACAAGGCGTCCCTCTGCTAAAAGGATTATTGAGTGCCCATCTGGAAACGTATATTTATCTACCTGAGGTTTGATATTGGTATGCTGTATACCAGGGAAATTTTGTAATTCATCTACTTGAATTTCATTATCGAAATGACCAATATTGCATACAATACTATTGTCTTTCATTTTCATCATATGTTCTATACATATCACATCTTTATTACCAGTAGCAGTAACAAAAATCGTAGCTTCTTTCAATGCATCTTCTACAGTGGTTACTTCATAGCCTTCCATAGCAGCTTGTAGAGCACAGATAGGATCTATTTCGCTCACTAGCACTCTAGCGCCTACACCTCTTAGAGCCTGTGCAGAGCCTTTGCCTACTTCACCATAACCACAGACCATAGCAGTTTTACCAGCTATCATACGATCTGTAGCTCTTTTGATACCATCGAGCAATGATTCTCTACAGCCATATATATTATCAAATTTAGATTTTGTAACACTATCATTTACGTTAATTGCGGGTACGAGTAGCTCACCACGTTCATTCAATTGATACAATCTATGTACTCCGGTAGTAGTCTCTTCTGATATTCCTCTTAGTTCTTTTACAGTTCTATGCCAAAAAGTGTTATCTTCATTATATATTTCTCTCAAAATATCATATAGAGCTTGCTCGTCTTTTTTAGAAGGTTTATTATCGAGAATAGAAGGATCATCCTCAACTTTATAACCTAAATGTACCATTAGAGTAGCATCACCACCATCATCTACTATTAAGTGAGGGCCATTCCCATTATGGTTAAGAGATTGAGCAGTAGCCCACCAATATTCATGAAGAGTTTCACCTTTCCAAGCATAAACATTTACACCAGCTTTAGCTATAGCAGCAGCAGCATGATCTTGTGTAGAAAAAATATTACAACTAGCCCATCTCACCTGGGCTCCGAGCTCTACCAATGTTTCTATGAGTACAGCAGTCTCTATAGTCATATGCAATGAGCCAGATATACGAGCACCTAATAATGGTTTATCTTTACTATATTTTTCTCTTAATTGCATTAATCCAGGCATCTCTTTCTCTGCCAATTCTATTTCACGTCGTCCCCAATCAGCTAATGAAATATCTTTTACTTTGTATGCTATTTTATCCATAT
>JAGPGB010000129.1 GCA_018056215.1 Bacteroidales bacterium
GTCCATTTGATTTTTTGTTTAATAGGAGAAGAGTTAATTGATGATAAGTAATTATTTATTTTATCTGGTTCTATTGAGTTTTTATTCAAATATTCAGAAACATTTTTAATAAAATCAAGCTTTTCTAGTAATTTATTGTATCTATCATCATTTATTAATCCGATTTCATGAGCGATGGGCGAGAGCCTAATATCAGCATTATCTTGACGTAATATCAGTCTATGTTCTGCTCTACTTGTAAACATACGGTAAGGTTCATCTAAAGTTTTGGATATTAAATCATCTATTAAAACTCCTATATATGCTTGGCTACGAGATAGTATGAGGCTCTGTTGATTATTAATTTTTAGATGAGCATTTATCCCAGCAATTAATCCTTGAGCAGCAGCTTCTTCATAACCAGTTGTCCCATTTACTTGACCAGCGAAAAATAATTTTTCTATTTTTTTAGATTCTAATGTATTATTTAATTGATAAGGAGGGAAATAATCATACTCTATAGCATAGCCAGGTTGGATGATATGAGAGTTTTCTAAACCATTTATCGAGTGTAATGCCTCTATTTGTATATCTAATGGGAGAGATGACGAGAAACCATTAAGATAATATTCATAGGTATGCCAGCCATCTGGTTCTACAAATAATTGATGAGAATTTTTGCCACTAAATCGTACAATTTTATCCTCTATGGATGGACAATATCTAGGGCCTATACCTTTGATAATACCTGTAAAAAGTGGAGAAAGATGAAACCCTTTTTTCAAGATTTCATGAGTTTGCTCATTAGTGTAAGTTATCCAACAATTTCTTTGTTTTTCTAACGGTTTAGTATCATCTGAGTAAGAAAATTTAGAAGGATTATCATCACCTGGTTGCTCAATCATTTTAGAAAAATCAATAGTACGTCCATCTATCCTAACGGGAGTACCAGTTTTTAGCCTATCACTTTCGATATTAAGTTTCTTTAATGATTCTGTTAATCCATGAGCTGCGGGCTCTCCGAGTCTACCTCCTGATATTTGCACTTGTCCAATAAAAATTTTACCATTTAAAAAAGTTCCAGCAGTAATTATAGCAGCTTTTGCCTTAAAGTCCACTCCCATTTTGGTTTTGATAATAAAATAATTATTTAGTGGCTCGATGTCTATCACTTCATCTTTCCAGAGAAAAAGGTTAGGTGTATTTTCTAAAATTTCTCTCCAATAATAAGAATATAGCCATCTATCATTTTGTGATCTAGGGCTCCACATAGCGGGACCTTTTGACCTATTAAGCATGCGGAATTGTATCATACTTTTATCAGCTACAATACCGGTATAGCCCCCTAAAGCATCGATTTCTTTAACTATTTGTCCTTTTGCTATTCCGCCAATACTAGGGTTACAAGACAGTCGAGCTGGATTAGTCAAATCTAAAGTAATCAAAACGACTTTGGAACCAAGCCTAGCAGCTGCTACAGCTGCTTCACATCCTGCATGCCCAGCACCTACTACTACTATATCAATATTTTCTAGTAAATCCATCCAACCAAATAAATACTTTTCTTGTTTTGAGA
Organism: Bacteroidales bacterium; assembly: GCA_018056215.1. GTDB lineage: Bacteria > Bacteroidota > Bacteroidia > Bacteroidales > DTU049 > DTU049. The sequence continues at coordinate 1,556 of JAGPGB010000129.1, forward strand.
TTATTGCAAAAATCTCTAGTTAAAATTGAGAAAATTAATTTTTATATTCTATAACTACTGCACCTAATATCATATCATTACCTAGTATTGGTGAAGCAATTATCGTTTTGTTATTTTGTTGCATTACAGCTAATTTTTGTATGTTAGACCATTCAGTGATGACGTTTTGATCTTTCATATCTGTTGAAAAAATAACTCTACCACTAGGATCTACTACTTTTATATTATCTACGTATTGATATTTTATAAGTTCTTGACTATATAATTTCACTTGTTCTAGATTCTCTCTAAGCATTTCGCTACGTACTGTCCATGTGAATACTTTTGTTAACCAAGTAAAATTATCTTTTTTTAAACTGTCTACGAGAGCAGCATTCTTTGCATTGATATCAGTAATCTCTTCTTTATGTTCTTTTTGCTTTACCATTAGATTTATACCTAAATAGATAATAGCTATAAGCATAATTATCATCACTATAGTAGCTCCTACATTTCGTTTAAACCAAGATTTTTTCTTTGGTTTCTCTTCTATGTTCTTATTATCCTGATTTTCAGGATTTGCTTGTTGATTAATTTCTTCCATAATTTTTTTACAAAATTATAAATAAATTTAATTATTTATAGATAAATAATTTTGAGAATATAGTTTTTATTTTTTATAAAAATTTTATTTGGTAATGTTAAATATTAAAATCTGAGGTACAGATTCATTTTGTTCTTTGTATAAAATAAAATAAATTTTAAAGATATTAGAACCGGATTCGTATTTACACATTACATATGTTTTATTAGAGGATAGATTACCAGTATTAACATCAGAGATAGATTTAATAGGAAACTTAATAAAAAATTCATCTAAAAGTGCCATAGCTTGACTACGAGAGTAATTACCCTTATTATTTAATAAATTCATTTCAATATTATTAGCAAAATATTGACCTACACAACGAATATTTTGAGCATTGAGACAAGAAATTATTTTATTTACTATTGGATCATCCATACTCGAAATTGGACTAACATTATTATTTGCGTAAGTTAAATTGATATTTAAAAAACATAAAAAAATAAGAGTAAAACGTAAAAATTTCTGCATCTTGTAAATTTTTTTAATTACTTGCAAATATTGAACCAAATTTTTTAGGTAGACAAAATATAATTTATTTAAAAATTAGAAATTCATAATAATAAAAAATAGCAATAACATTTGTAAAAATTAGATTAATTTCGCAAAAAAAATGGTTAGAGTACGTTTCGCACCCAGTCCTACAGGACCATTACATATCGGAGGCGTTAGAACTGCCTTATATAATTATTTATTTGCTAAAAAAAATAATGGAGTTTTTATATTACGAATAGAAGATACTGATCAGAACAGATTTGTTCCAGGAGCAGAAGAATACATTTTAGAATCTTTAGAATGGTGTGGTATTAAATTTGACGAGGGAGTACATGTAGGAGGCAAATATGGACCATACAAACAAAGCTTGAGAGCCAATATCTATGCTGAATACATTAATATTTTAATAAAAAATGATAAAGCATATTATGCATTTGAAACATCAGAAGAATTGAATGCCTTGCGTAAAGATTATGAAAGTAGAGGCGAAACATTCCAATATGGTATCAATAATAGAACAAAATTGAAAAATTCATTAACACTCTCAAGCAGTGAAGTCGGTGATTTATTAAATTCTGGTAATCCATATGTAATAAGGTTTAAAGTGCCAGAAAATAAAGAAGTAATAATAAATGACATAATAAGAGGTGAAGTTAGAGTAAAATCTGAAATAATAGATGATAAAATACTATTCAAAAGTGATGGGTTGCCCACTTATCATCTAGCCAACATAGTCGATGACCATTTAATGGATATCACTCATGTAATACGTGGCGAAGAATGGTTACCAAGCTTACCTTTACACGTTTTGCTATATGAAGCATTTGAATGGGAAATGCCAGAATTTGCACATTTACCTTTAATTTTAAGACCAGATGGTAATGGAAAACTAAGTAAAAGAGATGGTGATAGATTAGGCTTCAGTGTATATCCTATAACATGGAAAGATCCAAAATCAGGAGAAATATATAGAGGCTTTAGAGAAGATGGTTATTACCCTGAAGCTTTTGTAAATATGCTTGCACTATTAGGATGGAACCCTGGTGATGATAGAGAAATAATGTCTATGCAGGAAATGATAGAAGCTTTTGATCTAAGACATGTGCATAAAGCCGGAGCTAGATTTGACCCTATAAAAGCACAATGGTTTAATCATGTTTATCTACAAGCTAGAGATATCAAGCTAGTAGCAGAAGAATTTAAAAATGAATTATCTAAACTTGGTATAGACATTACTATAGAAAAAGCAGAATATATATCTGAAATGATGAGAGAAAGAGCGAATTTTGTAAAAGAAATGGTTACAGAATCAATGTTTTTCTTTAAAGCACCAGAGGAGTTAGATGCAAAAGCTATTAAAAAATGGGGTACAGAAAAAAGTGTAGAATGGATAAATGATATTATAGAAAAATTCGAAAAAATGCCCACTTTTGAATCTTCTACAATAGATGAAGTAATGAACACATACGTAAAAGAAAGAGAATTAAAAGCAGGTAATTTTTACAATACAATACGAATATGTATAGTAGGTACTAGTAAGGGGCCACACTTATCGAAAATAATG
>JAGPGB010000130.1 GCA_018056215.1 Bacteroidales bacterium
GTTTTACGTTTATTGCAGCTTGTTTTGCTCCATCTATTAAACTATTTGGCACTACTGATGAATTGTGTGGTGAACCTATGAAATTGGTTAATTCAAAAAATGGATAATGTATCTCAAATTTACCGTATTTGAATGGCTCTATCCACCATGCGTCTATGCCAGCACTGAATTCTGGATGTGTACGCAAATGCTCATATAGATCCTTTTCGATTATAATATCTCCCCTAGCTACATTAATTAATATAGCATCACTTTTCATAAGTTCTAGTTCTCTTTTCCCTATTAGTGCTTGTGTTTCTTTATTCAATGGTATAGAGATAAGTAAAATATCTGAATTTTTTAGAACTATATCTAAATCTTGTAATTTACCAATAAATGCAACGTCATCATCAGTTTTTCCACTTGTATTTATAGCATATACATTTACATCAAATGGTTGCATGAGCTTTGCAGTTTCTTTACCAATAGATCCATAACCTATGATACCGAGATTAGATCCATGTATATAACGGGTGACACTATTTAATTGGTCAAAAACACCTTTCGATAACAAATTATGATATTTTGTTAATTTCTTTGCAAGTGCTAATATCATTGCTAATGCATGCTCTGCCATTGGTTTAGCATATGCTCCTTGATTAGATGCTATTATTGTTTCTTTCGAAAAATAATTAAAGTTTAAATGATCATATCCAGCAGATAATAATTGGACGAATTGTAAATTTTGCAAAACATTAATTTCTATATCCTTGAGTTCTAATGTAGGATTCCATGATAGCAATATATCAGTTTCTAATAAGATTTTTTGTTTTTCTTTTATATCCTTGACATCTTGTAGTAAAAATAGATTTTCGCCAGCTAGGATGTCATAAATTACAGATTTTTCTTCATCTGTGGCGTGATAAGTTACAGTAATATTGTGTGGCATTTTTTTAAACAAATATAAAACTAGTTTAAATAATAATTATTATTTATGATTTAAATCATTTTCACCTTAGGTAATATGATTTTGTTATTTTCCTAGAATTTACTAATTTTGTAATATGAATAATAAAATAGAGGATTTTTTTAGTAAAGAGAATAAAAATCCTGCTTTTAATGAATTATTTAAATCTATTGCTAAATATCAAAATATCCAGTTATCTCAGATAGCAGGTGCTTTTTCGTCAGTAATAATTTTAATTTTTTATAAAAAATTTTCAAATCAACAAGGTATTTTTATAGCAAATAATGAAGACGAAGCATTACAGATTTATAATAATCTAGATTATTGGATTGAGCAATTGCAGCTTAATGATAAATTACAACTTTTTTATTTACCATCAAGTTTTAGAAATTTTGATGCTTTTACAATTGTAACCTCTAATGAATCAATGAGATTGCGTTGCGCTGAGCAACTAAATGATAATAAGTCATCTTCGCTAATTATTTCTTACCCAGAAGCTATTTTCGAAAAAATACCTAAATCTTCTCATATTATAGAACATACTACAAAAATTAAAGTTGGCGAAAATATTGATCTGGATTTTCTTATAGAGCTTTTACTAGATTATGGTTATGTAGAGGTAGACTATGTGTATGAGCCTGGTCAATTTGCAAGACGTGGAGCTATATGTGATGTCTTTTCTTTTGATGCTGATGAGCCTTATCGTTTATTATTTAATGATGAAAAACTATCTCATATTAAACTTATAGATGTTGCCTCTCAAATGAGTACTAGAGAATTATTCAGTATCAATCTAATGAGTTCATTAGATGATATTAATGATAATAAAGTTTCTATTTTGAGTTTATTGAAAAACCAAATATTATGGATTAATAATCTTGATATAATTCTAAATAACTTAGAAGCTTTTTATTATAACCTACCTGAAGAAATGGTTGATGATTTTGTTGATTTTGATGAGTTCACTCAACAATTAAAAACTCTAAAGAAGATTAATTTTTCGGAATCTAATTATTCTAATAAAGATATTGTGATATCATTTAATGTAAAAGCATTACCTGTTTTTCCTAAAGTTTTAAAAGATTTCTATGATTTTTGTAAAGAAAAAATAGAAAATGGATATACTATTCATTTCACTAGTCCACACTATCCTGCATGGGAACGCATGCAAACTATATTAGATGATATGGATATAGAGTATAATTCAGAAATATCACCTCTGATACATTATCTACCTACTGTATTTAATGAAGGTTTTATAGATGATGATACGAAACAAATCATTATCCCAGAGCATCAACTTTTTAAAAAATATTTAAAACCTAGATTACTCAATAAAATTCAAAAAAGAAAGGTTGCTGATTTAGAGGAGATGATGGAACTGCAACCAGGTGATTTCATAGTACATGTGCAGTATGGCATTGGACGTTTTGCTGGATTAGAGCAATTAGAAATTAATGGTAACAAACAAGAAGTTCTAAAATTAATGTTTAAGGACGATGATGTCCTATATTTGAGCATACAATCTATGCATAAAATCACAAAATATGTGGGCTCAGATTCTAATCCTCCTACTCTTAGCAAATTAGGAAGTGTAACTTGGCAAAATAAAAAAAATAAGCTTAAAAAACATATCAAAGATATTGCTAGAGAACTAATAAAACTATATGCTCAAAGAAAAAATATGCAAGGTTTCTCTTTTCAGCAAGATAATTATTTGCAAATAGAGCTAGAGTCTAGTTTTGAATATGAAGATACCCCAGATCAATTAGCTGCTACAGAGGAAGTAAAAAAAGATATGGAGAGCAGCTATCCGATGGATAGACTAATATGTGGTGATGTAGGTTTTGGTAAAACAGAGATTGCTGTTAGAGCAGCATTCAAAGCTGCATTGGATGGTAAACAAACAGCTATTCTAGTGCCTACAACTATTTTAGCTTTTCAGCATTATATGACTTTCTCAGAGAGACTAAAAGATCTACCAGTAACTGTGGATTTTATAAATCGTTTTCGTACAAGCAAAGAGCAAAAAGAAATATTGAAACAGTTATCAGAAGGTAAAATAGACATTATCATTGGAACTCATAGATTGCTTAGCAATGATGTTAAATTTCATGATTTAGGTCTTTTGGTTATCGATGAGGAGCAAAAATTTGGCGTCGTTGCTAAAGAAAAAATAAGACAATTAAAAGCCAATGTAGATACTCTGTATCTGTCTGCTACACCGATACCTCGTACACTTCAGATGTCTCTAATGGGTGCTAGAGATATTAGTGTACTTAGAACCCCACCACCCAATAGGCAGCCTATTCATACGGAAGTGAGAACTTTCGATGCTAATTTTATTAAAAATGCTATAGAAAATGAATTAGAACGTGGTGGTCAAGTTTTTTTTATACATAATAAAATTGGTACTATCGCAGATATTGCAAATTTGATAAAAAATTTAGTACCTACTGCACGTGTAGGTATAGCTCATGGTCGCATGAAAGCTGAAGAGATAGAAACTGTTACTATGGCTTTTCTAGAAAGAGAAATAGATGTGTTAGTAGCTACTACTATCATAGAGTCTGGCATAGATATGCCTTTAGCTAATACAATTTTTATAAATGATGGTCAAAATTTTGGTTTAAGCGATTTACATCAATTGCGTGGTAGAGTTGGGCGTAGAAATCAAAAAGCTTTTTGCTATATTCTCATTCCACCAGCTACATTTCTATCTACAGTTTCTCAAAAAAGATTAAAAACTATTGAAGAATTTAGTGATTTAGGAGCTGGCTTTTCAGTAGCTATAAAAGATTTAGAAATTCGTGGTGCTGGCTCTATTTTTGGCGCTGAGCAGAGTGGCTTCATAGAGGATGTAGGCTATGAAATGTATCAAAAAGTTTTAGATGAGGCTCTTATAGAGCTTCGCCAAGAAATGAATTTACCTATTAATGAGAAAGATTTAAATATACCATCATCAGAAATAACTATTGATACAGATCGTAGTATTTTAATTCCAGAGTTTTATGTGCCTACTAGTCTAGAACGTATAAAATTATATAGAGAATTAAATGATTCTAATAGCGAAAAAGATTTATTAGAAATCATAGAAAAAATCAAAGATCGTTTCGGTGCATTACCACCTGAGACAATAGAATTAATAGATGCTATTAGGCTCAAGTGGTTAGCTAATCAATTATATATTGAAAAGATTACTTTGTTCAAAAACACACTTACATTATACTTTTCTTCTAAAGATTTTCTCAAAGATAAAATTTTACAAAAATTACCAAATATT
>JAGPGB010000131.1:0-1863 GCA_018056215.1 Bacteroidales bacterium
AAACTTACTATAATTAGCCACTACATTTATTATTTTAAATTTGTATTTTTGCATTTTAAAAATTAAAAAATTGTTTTTTATTATGGATTTCATCGCTGAGTTAGAGTGGAGAGGTATGATTTATGAAATGATACCTGAGGTTAAAAATTATTTATCTACTTCTGGAGCTGCAGCATATGTAGGTATAGATCCTACAGCAGATTCTTTGCATATTGGTCATTTAGTATCAATAATGCTTTTGCGACATTTTCAAAGAGCTGGTCATAAACCCATATTAGTCCTGGGTGGTGCTACTGGCATGATAGGAGATCCTTCTGGCAAAAGTGAAGAAAGAAATTTATTGTCTGAGGAAATCATTAGAAAAAATCAAGAAGGTATTAAAAAACAAGTATCACGACTTTTAGATTTTAATGATAAACAAAATGGAGCTTTACTTTTAAATAACTATGATTGGATGAAAGATTATCGTTTTCTAGATTTCATCAGAAATGTAGGCAAGCATATAACTGTAAACTATATGATGGCTAAAGAAAATGTAAAACGACGCATCAGCGGTGAAGTAGGAGAGGGTTTGTCTTTTGCTGAATTTTCATATCAATTAGTACAGGCTAATGATTTTTTGCATTTATATAAAAATTTTAATTGCAAGCTACAAATGGGTGGCAGCGACCAATGGGGAAATATAACTACTGGTATAGAGCTTATCAGAAGAGCTACAGGTGGAGAAGCTTATGCTATTACTTGTCCATTAATCACTAAAGCCGATGGTACTAAATTTGGTAAAACAGAAAAAGGTAATGTATGGCTCGACCCAGACAAAACATCTCCTTACGAATTTTATCAATTCTGGATTAATACTTCTGATGAAGATGCAGAAAAATATATTAAAATTTTCACTGAACTAGATAAACCAACTATTGACGATCTCATAATCAAACATAGAACTGCTCCAGAGAATAGATTGTTACAAAAAAGGCTTGCTGAAGAGCTTACAATGATCATACACGGCAGCAAAGCATTAGAAATAGCTAAAACTACTAGTGAATTTCTCTTTGGTAATGGCTCCATAGATCTTTTGAAAAATTTGGATTCTGATTCTATATTGTCTATTTTCGCTGCTATTCCACAATTTAGAATTTCTCACAATATGATATCTAATGGGATTAGTATTATAGATTTATTAACAAATAATACAAATATTTTAGCTTCTAAAGGTGAGGCACGTCGTATGATAGCTAATAATGGTATTTATCTGAATAAGCAGCTAGTAAATGACGAGAATCTTATTATAAATGACAATTACCTAATTCAAAATAAATTTATCGTCATTCAGAGAGGCAAAAAAAATTATTTTCTTATTATTGCTGAGTAAAAATTTTATGCCCACTTGCTAATTATTAGTTAATAGATAATTTATTGTAATTTTGATGAAAAAATGAAACGTAAATTTCTATTTTTATTTTTAGCAATAATTGGTATAAGCGCTATTATTTTTATAGTAATTTATTTTTCGAAAAAAAATAATTCAAACCAAGATCCAATTAATCTTTTACCATTGGATACTAAATTATTTATCTATATCCATGATTTTACTAAAAAAATTAATATTATAGAAAATTCTGCTCCTTTAAATGTTTTAAAAAATTCTATTATTAATAAGAATATAACTGATGATTTTAATAAATTTAGATCTCTAAAGTATAATGATGAAGTGAAAAAATGTTTAACAAATGCTAATCTGTACATTGCTATATCACATTCTTTTCCTACAGTAGCTCCACTTTATCTAATATCTTTCAAAGATAAAAATAATGCTGACAAATTCATTGCTCAATTATCAAAGCTAAATGATAAAAATTTTCA